>NZ_PJBR01000246.1:0-8376 GCF_002863625.1 Pseudoalteromonas sp. MelDa3
TTTAAAAGCCGCTTACTTGTAAAAGTAAGCGGCTTTTTTATGTCTAATACCAATTCGCTTAATTAAGTGATCTATTTTGAGGATGGAAAAACGTGTTGATAGCTAGGCAAAAAATTCGCTATTTAGTTGTTCTCGGCAATTGCTCCTGCATTGCTCCTGCATTGCTCCTGCATTGCTCTACCTTCTGCATCCATGCAGTCGTAAATGAGAATTTTTTAACACAGGTAGCAACACGTTTAGCCCCGCAAAATGATTAAGTATTATTGCGGATTGGTATAAACTTTAAAAAAGGCCGCTATTTATAAAATAGCGGCCTTTAAAATAATTAAATTTATTTTAATTATTTAGTATATGCACGTGGCATTTTTGAATCAGTCGTATAACGGTCACGCAGTTTATCTTGACGAGATTGTGTAGAAACCTCAACCCCATTAATAAACATTTTGTTCACGTGGCTGCTTAGTTCAAACGGGTCATTACTCCACATTACTACATCAGCAGCTTTACCTACTTCAAGACTACCTGCATTAATGCCAAATACATCAGCAACGTTTGATGTAACCGCTTTTAACGCACCTTCTTGGCTCATACCATACGATACTGCATTACCAGCATCAAAACGTAGCTGATAAATATTATGGCTTGCATCGCCACCTACCGTTAATAATACTTTAACGTCTGCTTTTTCAAGCACACCTGCATTATCTAAACTCGCATGAAGCGAATCAAAACTTGCTGGTAAGCTGTCCATTGCACTAATAATTACTGGGATATTTGCTTTAGCAACGTGCTCTTTAACTACAACAGCGTCTTGTGCACCGTTAAGTACTAAATTAATGCCAAATTGCTCTTTTACTTTAATGAGTTCAATAATATCTGCTGCACGCGATACGCCAACAACTAATGGCATTTCGCCACTGAGTATTTTTGCCATTACTTTGTCTTCAGTACTTGGCTTGTCGTCATCTTTTTTAGCTTTTTTACCGGCTTTCGTTTTGTGCTCATCAAGTTTATTAATAAGTGTTTGCAAAGTAAAAGCACGAGAGCCTTTACTGCGCTCACCTAAATAAACAACTAGAGCCGCTTGTTTTTGCATTTCGCTATCAAAACTACCACTTAAATCAACAACACTAGCAAGGCCTGAAAAAATGCTATCGCCACCATGAGGGGTAATTACATCGCGTGTTACGCCGCCTTTACGAGCGTAAGGAATTAAGCTCGAATGTGCGTTGTAAGCAAGACTTACGTCAAAATCAATACCGGCTTTTTCCTCGCCAGCATCGCGAGAACCCGCAACTGCACTTACTTCTACTAAACCAAGTTGATTAATACTTGCAATAAAGCCAGGTGTTACAATTTGACCTTTTGCATCAATAACTTTATCGGCTATAACTTCAGCTGGGTTAATTGCTGTAATTTTTCCATCTGTCATTACAATGCTTGCTGCTTCTAAAACACCTTGATCAGAAGACGTGTGTAATGTTGCATTAATAATTGCTAGCGATTGTGCGCTTACAGCACCAGATGCTAATAATCCTGCAGCAACCAGAGAAAGCGAAAACGAACGTGATAAATTTTTCATTCTGGGTGCTCCTTATTGTTGACCTAACATAAAATCACTTGTTGCTTGATACGCGCTGTCGTTTCTATCGTAAACTTTTGCACCATCAACAAACACTTGTTCAGCTTTAGCATAAACACTAAATGGGCTTTGATTCCAAATAACCACATCGCCCTGCTTACCTGCTTCTAGTGAACCTGTTTTGTCATCAATACCTAACGACTTAGCAGCGTTAGCCGTGATCCATTTAATAGCGTGTTGCTCAGAAATATCAAAACCGTTTTCGTTAGCACGGTACATAACCTTGCCAGCTTCTTGGTTTAAGCGCTGAATAGTGGTATCTGAATCTGAGTGAACAACTGCACATGAATTTTTAACCGCATCAACAATAGCTACGTTTTCTTGAACCATGTCGTAGGCTTCCATTTTAAAACCCCACCAGTCTGGCCAAAGTGCAGCACACGAGCCATTCTCAGCAAGTAGGTCAGCAATTTTATATGCTTCTACACCGTGATGGAATGTACCCGCGTCGTAATTGAATTCTTTTGACAGGTCAATCATCATTGCCATTTCTTCAGCTTTATAACAATGATTATGAATACGTACTTCGCCCTCAAGCACACCACGAAGCGTATCGTGTTTAATATCACGTACTGGTGCTTCTGGGTTTAAACCTGCTTCATAATCGGCATCGTACTTATCCCATGCACGTTTGTATTCAGCGGCTTCAGCCCACGCCATACGATAACCAGCCATATTACCCATACGAGTTGAAGGCAATACACCTTGACGACCATAAACACGTTTAGGGTTTTCACCACACGCCATTTTTAAACCATACGGCGCCTCTGGAAATTTCATACCTTGCATAGTGTGTGCAGGGACGTTTTTAAGCGTAACGCCGCGTCCACCAAATAAGTTAGCTGAGCCTGGTAAAATTTGTAGAGAAGTAATGCCGCCTTCGCGTGCACGATTAAAGCCTGGATCTTGTGGCCAAACAGAATGCTCAACCCACACTTCTGCAGTGTTAGGGCTGGTCATTTCGTTACCATCTTGATGCGACTCAACCGAAGGGCTTGGGTATGCACCTAAATGTGAATGTACGTCAATAATACCCGGTGTTACCCATTTGCCTTGTGCATCAATTGTAATATCAGCAGTAGCAGTTAAGTCTTTACCAACTTGTTGTACTTTGCCGTCAACAAGTAATACATCAGCCTCATCTAAACGCTCACCAGTACCTGTAAGTACTGTTGCATTTGTAATAAGTGTGCTTGATGTAGAAACGGGTTGATAAGTGCTTGGATAAGGATTTTTGTTGATTGTTATTTTATCGTCTTGCGGGCCGTTTTCTTGGCAACCTACAAGTGCAGCAGCTAAGCCAACTGCTAATAAAGAAGGTGCAAATTTTTGCATGTTGTTTGGATCTCCTGTTTTTTTGCTACTTTAGCGAAAGCTAAGGAATAAAGCCAAAAAAACAGGTGAAAACGCAGTTAATTAAGATGAATATCTGTAATTATTTCTTTATATAATTGTTATACAACTTTTCAAGCGCACCTTCGGTTGTAAGCGATGGATCTTTACTAATAAAGTGCTTAACCGTACGCGTTACAAAATCAGAGTTTTGCTTATGTAGCTTTGAAAAATCTTTAATAAGTGTATTACCGTCTTTAGCCGCTGTCACTTTGTCATGACGATGACGATACTGGCTTAGCGCTTTATTAAAATCCCCTTGGTAGTCTTCAACCAAAATTTTATAAAAGTCACTTTTTTGTACGTTTAAATCATTAATGCAGTAATTTAGCGCCTCTTTAAAGTCGGTAAATATCATGCCTTCTACATCAAACTCTTTTGTTTTTTCACGTACTGCTACTTTGGCATCTTCTGTGGCATAGCTAAAACCAGTAAACGCTAAACGCTCAGCGGCTTCTTTTCCTAATTTCATACCCGCTTGAATACTATGCGCAAACTCATCGCTCATATCGCCAAGTTCGTTTTCTTCCCACATGTTATAAACACGCAGTGGTTTTGCATATTTAGTGGCAAGCTTTTTCTTCATTTTAGTGAAACGCTCATCAATCGTCATCAGCCTTTCGTTATGTAAAAGTGCATGACACTCATAACACGCAGGAATAGATATAAAATCAGCTTCTTCACCTAAATCAACAATGCTTTGTAGCATATGCAGCGGCGGACAATGGTCGCGCTCTGTCGCTTCACAGCCACAATAAAAACACTGGTTAAAATGCTGCTGATCGCAAGCGTATGCTTGCTGATAATAACTGGCTAACGTTTTGCTCACCGTTGCTCCTAAAAAACACGACTAAATTATGGGGGCGATAATAACAGCCTGAAAAAATAAGTCATACCAATTGCATTAAATTAGTTATCTATTATTGCGCTAATAAAGTAGCGCAATAATAAGGCGAAATTATAACGTGTAGTTGCTATCACTAATTGCTCCCTGCATTGCTCTACCTCCTGCATCCATGCACTCGTACACGAACAATTTTTAACGCAGTAAGTGCGCTATTTAATGCGATAGAATGATTTTTTTAAAATTGGTATCAGTAGCTATATTTAAATCACGGCCGCAATTAAACCAAACAAGCCACCAAACACACCACCCCACACTACAAGCCAGCCTAAGTGCTCACGGATCATGGTTTGAATAATCTCTTTAACCATTTTAGGGGTAAGCTCATCTAGGCGCTCATCAACTAATTTAAGTACTGTTTTATGTAGGCTCTCTGCACTATTACCTTGTGAAAGCGTTTGGGTTACTAATGCTTTAAAGTCGTCAGTTTGAGAGATTTCACCAAGCGACAATTGCATTTTTTCAATAAACTTTTCACGCATAGGCTCTATTGCTGCAGTGCCGCCAAACATACCTAACATGCTACCAAACTGAGATTCTTCAATAACGACAAGTAAATTGTCGAATGCAGGGTTTAGATCAACATTGCTAATTATTGGCTCAAAATCGATGTTGGGCTGCGCTTTATTGAGTAAATTATTAATTTTTTGCTCTGAAAAAAACTCCGTTAATATTAGGTTTCGTATAGCTACTTTAAAGCTTTCAAACTTAAGCGCAATAACACCCGAGCCATATAAAAACGGGACCTTTTCGAACAACATATGAATCGCTAATAAATTAGTTACCGCGCCAGAAAGTGCAAATAAACCAACTGATAACACAATTGCTTGGTTAAACATAAAACCTACAACAACACATAAACCCGCTAGCAAATTGGTTATTAAACTTTTGTTCATTTTTACTCCATTACAGTAAGTGTAATTTTTATGCAATATAGTCGTTAATTTTACAACGTTTAGATTGTTAAATTAATACCTTTTTGCCATAGTTTAAGTATCTGTTTAAAAGGCGAGCAATTGTTATGTGGAAAACATTAAATGAGCACATCAGCCAAGCCATTAATTTTGACTTTAAACACACCTATAAACGCCAATTACAAAGTACAAATACCGACAAACTATTTCATATTACCAATGGTACGCATAACTTCTTCGTTAAAATAGCATTAAAAAGCGAACTCGAGCGTTTAGAAAGTGAATTTATTGGCTTAAAGCTTTTAGCGCAAAATAGTAATTTTAAAGTCCCTGAATGCATTACAACCGGTGCAAATATAGAGTTTTCGTTTATTGTTTTACAGTGGCTTGTTTTGGATAAACAACCTCACGACACGTGGGCAACTATGGGAAGCAGCCTCGCTAAAATGCATCAAAAACACGACCAAGCCATGTTTGGTTTTGATGTAGACAACTACATAGCCACTACCATACAACCTAATCGCTGGCATAAAAAATGGGATGTATTTTACGCCGAAGAACGTATAGGGTGGCAATTACAGTTACTCGCTGAAAAAGGCATTAACTTTATTGAACCCGAGCGCTTAATTAATGCCGTTAAAGAACAGCTGCATAGTCATCAAGTTGAGCCCTCATTACTGCATGGCGATTTTTGGCGAGGAAATATGGGCTTTTTAAAAGCAGAGCCAACGGTATTTAACCCCGCTTGTTATTATGGTGATCGGGAAGTGGATATTGCAATGAGCGAACTATTTGCGCCACTGCCAAAAGACTTTTATAGCGCCTATAACCAGCACTACCCGCTTTCTCAAAATTACGAAAAACGTAAGTTAATATACCAGCTATACCCTATTTTAAATCACGCTAACATCTTTGCCGGTCACTATCTTACTGAAGCTAAACAACATATAGAAAAGCTGGTATTTGAAGGTATAAAATAAGTGTCATAAGCTGCATTTCAGCACTATATTTAATGAGTAAGTAGGCGTTCATCTGTAAGCGATTAAGTTAAATCTAACTTAATTATTTATAACTGGAGTGATTATGAAAGATTTTTTATCACAACGAATAACGTGCCCACACTGCGGACACCACATACATTTAGACTTAGACGCAAGCATGGGCGATCAAGACTACATAGAAGATTGCACTGCCTGCTGTAACCCAATTCATTTAAATATGCATATAGATCATGCTAACAATAAGTTAGAGCTACACGTAGACAGTGACGACGAACAAATATTTTAACTTAAGCCTGATGGCGTAAGTAGTTTTCTACCGTATTTACAATAGTGTAAGTTTGCTGATCAACTTCAATATTAAACTTGTCACCCACTTGCGCTGCACCAATGTTTGTAATGGCGAGCGTTTCCGGAATTAGGTGTAACCAAAAACCTTGTTCATCAACTTCGCCCACGGTTAAGCTTGCGCCATTTATCGCAACAAACCCTTTATATAACACATACTTTTGCCACTCTTTTGGCAGGCTTAATTGAATTTTACAGTTATTCTCAAGCTTCACTATTTGAGAAATTTGTGACGTACAATGAATATGCCCAGACACTATATGCCCACCTAGCTCAGTACCAAACGTAACAGAGCGTTCGTAATTAACTAAACTACCTAACTCAAGAAACCCTAAATTAGTTAACTTTAGGGTTTCGTCAATCACATCAAAATGCACTTGCGCTACCACATCGTGATTACTTAGCTCAACTTGCACAACTGTTAAACAACAGCCATTAATAGCAATACTTGCGCCTAAATCTAAATGCTTAACGTACTCATCGCTCACCGATACAACTAAGCGTAAAACACCGTCTGTTTGAGTCTTAGAGACCACCGTAGCTTGCGTTTGCACTATTCCTGTAAACATAAAATCACTTTAAATTATTACAAAGTGCTAGTTTAACGTATCAACTCATAAAATCATTCACTACTGTGATTTTTATTTAAACTCCAATAGATTACAATTACGCCCTATTTTATCAACTAGCTGTTTTTATGACCTTTTGCAATTGGGAAGCCAAGCGTTTACTTTCCCTCGCTTTACCTGTTTTTTTAGCGCAAGTTACACTTATTTTAATGTCGGTCGTCGACACAATTATGGCAGGCCAAGTTAGCCCTACTGACTTAGCTGCACTGTCTATTGCAACAGGAATATGGAACCCATTATTACTTGGCCTTCAAGGTATTTTATTAGCGCTTACCGGTATTATTGCGCAGTTTTCGGGCAGTGATGACCGCAAAGGCATTAGCCACTATTTTCAACAAGCGCTTTATTTAACCGCTATTTTGAGCTTTACAGGCTTTGGAATTGCCCATTTAGCAGATGCTATTATTTTTAAGCTCGATACAACGCCTGCAATTGCAAACCTTACCATTGACTACATTCACTTTGTGAAATGGGGTGTATTTGGATTTTTAATTTTTACGGTATACAGAAACGTTACCGAAGGTATGGGAATGACCAAGCCCGCGTTTTACATAAGCCTATTAGGTTTAGCTGTTAATATTCCGGTAAATTATATTTTCATAAATGGCTTATTTGGTTTTCCTGCTTATGGCGGCGCGGGCTGTGGCATTGCCACAGCAATTGTTTTAACTGTTATGGCAATAGCGCAAGTCACTTACTGCCAAATGAGTAAAAAAGTAGATGCTAAAGGCCTGCTTTCATCATTCGAAAAACCTAATTTCACTACCATTGGTATTATTACTAAGTTAGGTATACCAATTTCACTCGCCACCTTTTTTGAAGTCACTTTATTTGCGTGTATACCGCTATTTATAGCGCATTTAGGTGCAGTAGCTATATCGGGGCATCAAATAGCAGCCAGTGTAACTACATTGCTGTTTATGATGCCGCTGAGCCTATCAATCGCTATTAGCATTCGTATAGGTAACTTATACGGCCAAAAGAACATGACTCAATTAAAAGTTGCGGTTTCTACCAGCTATATTTTAGCCATTGCTGTGGCGTTATTTTTAGCACTTATTACGTTTGCCGGTCGTGATTTAATTAGCCAACTGTATACTGACAGCCCCGCTGTTATGGCATTGGCTTCATCAATTATGATTTTAGCGTGTATTTACCAATTACCTGATGCACTGCAAGTTGCAGCAAATGGCATACTCCGTGGGTTAAAATACACCACGCCTATATCGTATATTACGTTTATATCGTATTGGTTAATCGGCTTTTGTTTAGGTTACGTATTGGCAAGAACAGACATAATTGTGCCAGCTATGGGGCCACACGGTTTCTGGACTGGGATAATAGTGGGACTTAGTGTCGCTGCTATTTTATTAATGCTAACGGTAAAAAAACGTCTAAAATATGAATTTCTTAAAATTGATGCACTCAATCAAAACTAATAAACTCAGCCTTAAAACATTACCAGCTACTTTGCTGGTAATGTGTTTTTTAACGCTTACTGGCTGCAACAAACCACAAAGTAGTATAAACGTTACTTATATTGAACGCT
>NZ_PJBR01000247.1:0-8370 GCF_002863625.1 Pseudoalteromonas sp. MelDa3
CGGTCATACCACCTTGACCGCGAATTTTATGAACTAACGGCTCAGATTCATCAACCCGAGGAAGGGCAGGCAGCCCTCGATATAATCTATATCGTTTTAAATATTCAACAAAATCATCACTTAAGGTTACATCTCGTAATTTATTACCTTTACCCATTATACGTAAAAACCAAAATCCATCATTATCTTGCCAAAAATGAGACATTACCGGCGACCATTGTGGGCGCTCAGATAATTCTGAAATTCGTAAATAAAGACCTTTTAAGCAGGCAAGCGTAAATAAGTTTCGCTCTAAATCAGGGTTATGTTCGCATAAATCACGCGTTACACCAAAAACGTATTCCCATTGAATATCGCTTAATGTGTCTGGAATTTGAATTTGTGATTGAACAACTAAGTACGGACTATTTTTTTTAACAACAGGGACAAAGTTAGCAAATGTTTTTTCTTCTAGTAAGGCAAACTTATAAAACACATTTAATGCTGTAAACATAGACGATAAAGTTTGCTGACTAGCAATGGATTCTTTAAGCATAAAAGGGCGCCAGTTTTGGTTTAATCGACGAATTCCTTGTTCATCTTTATAACGCCATTGCACTGAAGTTGCAGCCCATGCTTTATCGGGTTCGACCATAAAATCAACGTAAGCTTCAATATCTTCGCGTTTTAAATCGAATACTGATTTTTCTGCTATTAACCACGACCATAAATAAAAGCGTTCAAGCTCATTTCGAAAACGACTATAAGTGGCTTCTGACTTTCGGCCATAAACATATAAAAACTGATACAAGAATGTCAGATCAGCTTTTGATTCAGTTACAGTCAAGCCAATTTCCTGTATAAAGGATGCAAGTTCTGGGTATTCTGAATTGAGAGTACCGTCATCTAGATGGGCAATTTGATATCTTAATTGTTTTAACGTATCAACCAAAGCAACAAGCATAATGTATAAATATTCAATTAAATAATAGACTTACAGAATAACGCTAAAGTCCGATACTGTCTAGTATTGGACATAGTAAAGTTCTAATTATTTTAATACCGTGATTATTCTATGGTTGTTGGTTGCTATATCTTATTAAGGAAAACATTATGAAAAAACTAATTATACTAAGCGTACTTGCTTTAACAGTTGCGTTAACTGGGTGTGCTACTACAGGTAGTGCATCACCAAGCGAAAAACGTTCACTTGTACAAAGTATGAAAGCAAACACATTGGATAAATTATACGCTGAAAAACCTGATGTTAAAAAACAAATTGCTAACTCTGCTGGTTATGCTGTATTCGATAATGCGAATGTAAATGTAGTGCTTGCTAGCTTTGGCGGTGGTTACGGTGTTGTTAGAAATAATCTCACAGGTAAATCGACTTACATGAATATGGGCGAAGCCGGTTTAGGACTTGGTTTAGGCGTTAAAGATTTTAACGTTGTAATGGTTTTTCATAACCAAGCCGCATTAAACAGATTTATTGAACATGGTTGGGCATTTGGCGGAAACGCTGATGCAGCAGCAAAATATGAAGATAAAGGCGGTGCATTGGTTGCCGAAGCGATTGCAGATCAAGTTACTGTATATTCTGTAACCGAAAATGGCCTTGCACTACAAGCTGTATTAAAAGGAACTAAGTTTTGGGTTGATTCAGAGCTTAATTAACCACCAAATTACTCTCCTAAAAGCGAGCTGGTTTGTATAATCACGCTCGCTTTATTAAAACCCATTCAATTTAACATAACGTAATTTATGGGTTGTTATATACTAGCCTTTCTCTGGCTAAAACAAATTCATTAACTTCATTATTAAAATTAGTTCATAGATAAATAGTACTGCTATCTATCTTAAAATCGACTAGTTTAAAATTTTCAGCTTTTCTAATGCAGAGGCTCTTATCTTTTAGTGAGATACTGAATACTTTGTTATCAATTACTTCGATGTACTTATACTTTTCATTTTTAGTTGAGGTACAAATACCCTTTTCAAAAACGACATACTTCCCAGATTCTCTATCATTCAATATTTCATCCGACTTTAAAGTACCTCCAAAGAAAAAAACTGTTGGTAGAAATACCGCTGTAAACAACCCTATATGAGGTAAGGTTTTTATATTCGTCTTTCTAAGATTCAACATTACAACAATATAAACTAGACATGATATAAACGGATATATTCCTTTCAACTTTTCATAGCCGCTTGCTGTAGTACCTTGTTTAATCATGATGAATATTATTAATGATGTATTTATAATAAAAATTATAGCTACAATAGAGTTTATTACTCTTTGTATTTTATTAGGGCCTTTTTCTAATCTTGTATTTTCCGTAATTGAATTACTACCTGCCGCTGTGCCTAAAAAACAAAAGAAATATAAATACTGCAGGTAGCGCTGGGTATACGGTATTTTTTGCTATTTCAGTCAGTGTTATATAGGATAAAATATTTATATCAAATTTGAGCCAAAATCCCCATTGATATGAGATTGAACAGAATATTACATAAAAATATAAAATGGCTGTGATTGTTATTTTATTTTTTTCGATCATTACAGGATAACTCTTCAATTTATTATTTCCTATTATCGCAATAGTCTATATCTAGAACATTTTCTCTTACAGTTAATTTTTTATCAAACGCCTCGGCTAACTTTTCAGTTTCACTAAACACGGTGTTCCAATATTTAATACGCGTATCTGCATCAAGATCGGTAAAGTCGTTTCTGTCTGGGATTTTTCCGTACGGTAAGCTTGCTACAAATTCTTTTGATGGAGTGATCATCACTACATTATCGTAATTAAGTGGTGATACTTTACGTTTTAAATTTTTATCGAACCACCCTGCTTTTGGCTCTGAATTAAAATGCGGATATAAAATTAAGCCAGGGTTATTTATTTTTAAATCAAAGTGGTAGTCAATTATTCCGCCATCGCGATACATACCTTGCGGCGAGCCTGTAATATTTTTTATGCCTTGCATAACAAGTGGTATTGAACCCGATGCAAGTAATGCATCTTTTAAATTATTTTGAGTAAGCGCTATGTTTTGCGTTTTAAAATTGTAGCTGTCGGTAATTGATAAGTCACTTGTTGCTGGGCCAAATATAAAGCGCTCATACTGTGAGCCTAATAATTTTCGGTTAACGCGGTTTAACATATAACTTTTTGATAAACCCATTAACTGTATTAATTTATTTTCGCTGGCAATAAAGCCATTCGATTTTGCCACTATAAAGTGTGCTTTAAATGTTGGGTTATTAATAATTTCGGTGACGCCGTTATCGCCAAAAACATCTTCAAGTAATGCGCGCGCTTTTATTGTTATTTCACTTGGTGTTGGTTTATTACTTGAGTACCGAGTTTGCGAATACGATTTTGCTAATCGCTCAATGGCAGCAACAGGATCGTTTTGTGCAAAACACGCAGAGCGAAAAGCGCCGGCAGATGACCCAATTAAATTAAGTGGTTGGGTACGATTTTTAAAAAATTCACCAAAAATATATTTATCTAAGCCAAATAAAGTAAACCATTTAGGGCCGCCACTTGCACCTAAAAAAGAGGTGAAAAGTTCAGGTTTAAAGCCCTGTTCGTTAATAATTTTAGCCGCTGTTTTCCCTGCGTGAATCTCGATCATCTAAAAAATTGTGCCTTTTATTTTGGTTGCTTTAGTTATTTTCATAATACTTAAAGTGAATATTTATGCAAAATGAAAAGCGGCTTTATGTTGCCATAAAACCGCTTTTTATAGTTAAGTGTGCTGAATTAGTCCCAAATGCCGTCTTCGCATTTGCCCTGTACTTTTACATCTTTTACTTTAAATTCGGGCTCTAAACCTTTGTCTCTTTGTGCGTGGTAATCGCTCGTAACAGACAAAATAGTCGGCGTTAACAGTATAATAGCGATAACGTTAACCACTGTCATTAACCCTAAGGCAATATCGGCTAAATCCCAGACTTCTTTTAATGTGGCCGACGCGCCCCACAACATCATTGATAAATAAAGCAAAGTGTAAATGCCGCGCCCTACTTTGTTGTCGAGCTTAAATAAGTGCAAGTTGCTCTCTGCATAGGCGTAGTTTGCCACTACCGATGTAAAAGCAAATAAGGTAATAGCGGCTGCTACAAAATAAACACCACCTTGTGCTAAATGAGCGGTCATCGCACTTTGTGTTAAACGAATGCCTTCCATTTCACCGCTTATGTCTATATCGGCTAATAAAATGATCACTGCGGTACAGCTACACAGTACTATTGTATCGAAAAATACGCCTAGCATTTGTATGTAACCTTGCGTTACTGGGTGATTAGGAATTGGGCTGGCACTTGCTGAAGCATGCGGAACACTACCTGCACCGGCCTCATTAGAATATAAACCACGTTGAATACCGTTTTTAATGGCTGCGCCCATTGCACCCGCTCCGGCTTCTTGTAAACCAAACGCCGATAAAAATATATCTTTAAGCATGGCAGGTACTTGCGTGAAATTTATAATCGTAATAATAACGGCGGCAAGTACAAACACAATGCCCATTATTGGCACAACACGCTCTGCAAATCGGGCAATTGCTTTAAAGCCACCGAGTATAATTGAGCCGGCTAGTACAGTAATAACCAGGCCTGAATAAAATGTAGGAACTTCAAACGCGTAATTAAGTGCGTCGGTAATTGTGTTAGTTTGCATTGCGCTAAACGTAAAGCCGTAACCTAAAAACAAACACGCGGCAAACACAATTGCAAACGCCCGACTACCCAAACCTTGTTGAATATAATACGCAGGGCCGCCTCTAAACTCGCCGCCACTATCGCGCACTTTATATACTTGCCCAAGTACGCTTTCAGCAAAGCCTGTAGCCATACCCAATATGGCTATTACCCACATCCAAAATATAGCTCCGCTGCCGCCAAGTGAAATTGCCACTGCCACACCGGCTAAATTACCGGTACCTACTCGTGCGCAAAGCCCTGTACACAACGCTTGGAATGATGAAATGTCGTCTTTTTTACATTTGCTGCTGCCTTTTAAAAGGCTAAACATATGTTTAAATTTAAGTATTTGAATTGCTTTTAGTCGTACCGAAAACCATATACCTGTAAACAAAAGTATATAAATAAGTACCTGACCTTCTCCCCATAAAAGGTTGTTTACACTTTTGACGACGGTATCGAACATTACTAATCCCTTTTTATTTTATACTTTTACTTTATGTTAGCACCGACTTTAAACTCTGCATGTAGCGCTACTCAACTTTAAAAATCCGGCAGCTCATTATGCATTAAACATAATAGTGTTTAAGTTTGGCTTTACCCGATAGTGAAGTGTGTATTGGTGTTTAATAATCTGTAAGCAAGCACATTCAACATTGAATTTTATTTCTATAAATATGAATAATAAATCACACCTACACTTTATATTGATTAGTTAAAAAATCAATAATATCTTTTTAATATTCAGTATTTTATTTTGCGCATAGGTGCGGGATGCAATAGTTTTTATTTTGATGCAGTAAGGTTTTATGAGGCGTAATGAGGATTAATAATGGCAAAAAAATAGCGCATAAAGTTATGCGCTTTTTTGTAATTATATTTAATTAGTTATAGCTGTATTGTGTAGGTGCACTGTAATGGTTGTTGCTGTTAATCTGTAAATTTTGCATTGCTAAGTATGAGCGACCGGCATCTAAGCCTAATTTATGATCAAAACGTAAATCGTTATTTGAACTACCTAATAATTTGCTATGCAGTTTTTCGTCTGCAAAAATTTGTATTATTTCAACATCACTTGGTGGGTTTGCAATAAACTCAAGCTCGTCTAAATACGCTTTCTCGTGCTGTATTAAGTAGTCCAATGTTTTTGGACAATAGCCTGATGCTATAGCAAATACTCTTAGCTTTTGTACCCATGCAGATTGCGCTTGAAAATTAGCGTCAACCGTTCTTATTACCACAATTTTACGAGCGCCTCGGTTGTAAGCTTCACGCACTGGTAATGGAGCGGCTAAACCGCCGTCTAGATAAAAATCGCTCTGTACTTGCTCTTCAGCAAGGTGTATTTCGTTAGCTGCTTTTGCGTTTAACCAAGGGGTTAACTTTACACCCTGTTTGTATAAAAACGGGAGTGCGCTAGAAGCCTTTAACAAATCACGCCATTGACCACTCTCACCTGTTGGCGATAAATAATAAGCTTTTCTGTCTCGTGCGTTTGTTGCTGTTATAAGTAGTTCACGCTCACCTAAACTCGTTTTCGCTGTTTTGAAATCTATAGCTCTGTTTACTTCAGTGGTTTTGTCAAAGTACCAATCTAAATCAACTATATGCTTACCCACTAATCCGCGACCAAGCTGAAAAAAACGTTTGTTACGCGAAAGCCCTCTAATTAGGCGTTTGGCATAGCCTTTTTGACGCGCTAAGTAACTAGTTAAGTTTTGCGAACCTGCAGAGGTGCCAATGAATAAATCGAATGGGTCATATTCTTGCTCTAACCACGCATCAAGTACGCCAGCTGTGAAGATCCCTCGCTGCCCGCCACCTTCAGCAATCAGTGCAACTTTTGGTTGCGCTGTTTTGTTAACTGAATTAGCTGTTGCGCTATTTAGAGACTTCACGGTGAACCTACCTTTATTTAATGATGTTTGGTTTAATACATACATTATAAAAAATAAAAGTGATATCTTAAAATTGATTATTTAAATCAGTTCGATTGAAAAAACAGAACGGTATGTAAAGCAAAATATATACTAAAAATAGCAATCAAATTTACTTTGAATATTTAAATAACAAATACAGACATCACTTAAAGTTAATAAAATGAGTTAAAAAAGTTTAACTTTTGATGATGTCTGTATGTTAACAAGCCCAGAGTGTACGCTTGCTTAACTAACTATATTTTAGTGCTTTATTTCCATTAAAATTTCGAGTGCACGGTGGCGTTTTTCACTATCGAATACATCATTGGTAAATATAAACTCATCAACTTCTAGCTGTTTCGCTATCATCTCTAACTTGTGTTTAATACTTACATGTCCGCCTACTACGCTTAGACTTAAAAAGTTCTCTACATGAGCGCGTTCTTGTTCGCTCCATAACCCGTCCATGCTTTCAACAGGTGGTTTTAGCCACAGCTCGTTACCGCGTATCAGTTCGAGCACACGTTGCTTAGAAGTAGTCGACAAGTATTGCGCTTCATCGTCGGTGTCTGCTGCCACTAAAGGCAGTGCAAGCATGACGTATGGCTTATCAAGTACGCTTGATGCTTTAAATTCGCGCTTATACAACGCTATTGCGTCGTGCACGAAGCGCGGTGCAAAATGCCCTGCAAATACATACGGTAACCCTTTTTGCGCCGCTAGTTGCGCGCTAAATAAACTCGAGCCTAATAACCAAATAGGAACGTTTGTGTTCTCACCCGGTATAGCACGTATAGGATGCGTGCCGTTATAAGGACCTAACAAGGTTTGCAGTTCAGTTACTTCACCCGGGAAGTTTTCTGCACGGCTCATATCGTTGTTTAGTGCACGACTCGTTACTTGGTCACTGCCGGGGGCACGCCCTAGTCCTAAATCTATTCGCCCAGGATATAAGCTCTCTAACGTACCAAATTGTTCAGCAACAACTAATGGGGAGTGGTTTGGCAGCATAATACCGCCCGATCCAACGCGTATCTTTTTGGTATTACCTGCAATGTGGCCAACCAAAATAGAAGTGGCAGCGCAAATTATACCAGGCATATTATGATGCTCAGCAAGCCAAAAACGGTTAAAGCCAAGTTCATCTGCACGTTGGGCGTATTTAGTACTTTTATGAAGAGTGTTAGTAACGCTGTCCCCTTTGATCATGGGGGCAAGTTCTAATAACGAAAAAGGAATGGAATTCAACAAAATAGCAGCTCCTAAAAATGCATGCTAATAATGGATTACATCATTAGCATAAAACACTTAAATGGGTCTGCTATTAGGTCAATTCAAGTTACGCAGAGGTATTAAAGCAAAATAGGTATATGTTATTTTGCTCTAAGGTATTCAGGCAAGCTGTGCATCACGTTGGCGCTGCTTTTTATAGCCTTCTGAGTCTACGCCTTTTTTCCAATAACCTGAGGAAACAATATTACTGCGCGGTATATTAAATTGCTCTGTTAGCTGTGTTTTTGCCCTACGTACAAGCCCAGCTTCCAATGCCATAAATACAATGGGAGGCTCTGCTGTAATGTGCAAATTTTGAAGCGCGCTAAGTAGCGCTTCGTCAGCGTTGTCGGTAACAAGCCAATTAACATCGCGGCTTGTTTCTAAATCAATAATGTCTTTTTCGGTGGGTACATGTACAAAGGCATCAATTTTTGAAAATAAAGGTAATTGCTTCTCATACTCTTTTATTGCATTTACCGTTGT
>NZ_PJBR01000248.1:0-8219 GCF_002863625.1 Pseudoalteromonas sp. MelDa3
AACTCAAGTAACTGGTTTTTTATAAATGCCATAAAACCAGCAGGACCACATAAGTAAAAGTCGCCATTACTCAATGGTAGCTGTGCTTGTACTGCGTTTAGGTTCATTAACCCAGTAAAGTCAGCGCCCTCTGTCGCTTGATTAAACCAGGTCATTGTTTGCAAATGGTTATTTTTCGTTGCTAAATCATTTAAATATTTTGAAAACGAATGCTGCTGAGTATTTTCGCAGGCATGTAAATACATAATATTTTGATTAGAGTTATCGCTTAATAACGTTTCGAGCATTGCTAGCATTGGCGTTTGCCCAACACCTGCTGAAATGAGTACCGCTGGACTTGTATTATTACGTAAAAAGAAGTCTCCTGCCGGCGGGTATAGCTCAACAATAGTGCCCTGCTCTAATGAGTGTAAATAATTAGACACCATGCCAGGCTTTGGCTGTAGCTCTTTTTTAACACTAATACGGTAGTTTTTAGCGTTACTTTTTTGCGAAATAGAATACTGGCGAATTTCTTCATATTCAGCGCCCTCTGGCTTAACTTTAATACCTAAATACTGCCCTGGTTTATGTGTAATAACAGCTTCGCCATCAACTGGCGTAAGTGTAAAACTTGTTACTAGTTCTGATTCAGCCTGTTTGTTGGTTATTTTAAATTGGCGAGTTCCCGCCCAACCACCGTGTTTATTTTTACTGTGCTCATACAAAGCAGCTTCTTCGGTTATACAAATATCAGCAAGTACGCCGTAAGCTTCGCGCCAAGCGTATTCAACATCGGGAGTAAATTGCTCAGGAATAAGCTCTTTTAAAGTACCAATTAAATGCGCACCTACAATAGGGTAATGCTCAGGTAAAATATTCAAGCTTGTATGCTTATGATTAATACGTGTTAGCGCTTCTTTTAATACGGCTAAATTATCAATATTTTGTGCATACGCAGCCAATGCATTAAAAAGTGCAAATTGCTGACGACCTGTATCTTGATTCGCCATATTAAAAATATTTTTAAGCTCAGGATTATGGCTAAATAAACGCTTATAAAAATGATCGGTAACAACCGTACCCGCCTGCGCTAATAACGGAACTGTGCTTTTTACAATCTCAATGGTTTTATCAGATAACATATGTGTTTCCTATGGATGAACTAACCACGACGCCCATCAACACGACGCCGCGTTAATATAGGTGTGCAGTGAATTAAAAATAATGAAAAAGCCACTAACCACAGCACAGCACTTATTTGCCAAGCAAGGTGAGGCCCAATAATAAAAGGGAGTAATGAACGAGTAATAGCGGCCACAAGCAAAAACGCAAAAGCAACAGCCATGTAATGAGGAATAGCGAGTGTACGCCCTGTATGACCATGTGATACACGCGTCATCATTGCTAAAATCATCATACCTATTGTGCCAATAGTGATTAAGTGCAGCGCATCTTTAAATTGTATTGCACTGCTATAAAAGCTAAATGCAACCATCATTAACCCTACGCCTAACGCTAAGTAGGAAAAATGTAAAGACCATAACAACGGCACTCTCAATACCTTGCTATCCCACCAAAAACCAGCCCTGACCAGGTGAAGCGCAGCAACAGTTGCAACAACTAACGCAGGATTAATCGTGTTCAAAAACAACTTGTTGATGAAAAATAAAGTGATAGCCAAAATAGATAAATACATCACCGCTTTATCTATTTTAGGAGTGCGAACTTGTGCGGTTAAACCTAGACCTTTAGCGGTAAAAAATGGTAGAACGCGACCCGCAACAATGCCAACTAGTAAAGTAATTACCAGTACTGCGGTATCAACCACACCAAGTGCAAGCTGCATGTTTTGTTTTAAAACAAGTATTAAATACAATACATTGAGCCCACAAAGCACAGCTAAAATAGCTAAAAACGGATAGTTACTTTTGCTATTGGCTTTTAATAACATATTAGCCAGTACTGCTATGGCGCCTAGCCACCAAATAACTTGTAATGTAAGTGCAGCATATAAATTAAAATGAGCAATATCAGGCAATATCACAAAAAAGGCTAAGCGCGCTGCAAGCCATATAAACGTAAGCCACATAAGGGCTTTCCCACTTATGCTCGGTACGCCTGTCCATGTTTGTGCAGCGGTAAGTAAAAAGCCAACAGCTACAACTCCTGCAAAGCCAAACAGCATTTCGTGCGCGTGCCATAATGTTGCAGGTATCGATGAGTGCCAACTTGCATGGCCTGTTAAAATAAGTAGCCAATACCCCACCGACAAAAATGCCAATAAGCCACCGCCTAAAAAGAAAGGTCTAAAAGCGAGCATCCATAATGGCCATTGAGATACTTGATGAATAGCAACGCGTGCTGGCATTGGCTCAGTTAAGTTTATAGGGCGCATTATCGTACCTCCTGCCCTAAACCATGTTGTGCAACACAGCGCAGTACGTAACTTACTTTTAAAATAGCAGCAATAACAATAGTGCCAATATGAGCTGATACTTGCACCGCCATGGAAAAGTACTCAGCAAACGGGTAGCTAATTAAAATACTTGCCGTAATACACACTAAACTCACAGCTAATGCAGTATTGGCAGCAAATAATACTGTTTCGTATAGTGAACTAAACTGTGTTTGATTATTTAAATTATTCAGCATTAGTGTGTTCATGGCGATCTCTGTAACTAACTACGTTACTTAGCTATTACACATACTGTGCCAATAATTTTATTCATTTAAATTCAATAAGTTAAATTAAATCACTTTACACTATGAGTCTTTATGACCTACTATAAATTAACTCATAAAAACACAAACAGGTCATTTTGACATGAACCAGCAATTCAACCTTACCCAAGTTGCTCTAGAGCTAGCTCAAAGTACACTGCACGAGCATAGTTTTGATCAATTACTAGCAACGGTTGAGCGGGTGATTCCTAGTGATGCAAGTGCGTTATTAGTGCTTCAGGGCGAGCAATTAAAACCACTGGCAATTAAAGGGTTAATGTCCGACAGCCTTGGCAGACGATTTAAAATAGTAGAGCACCCTCGCCTAGAAGCTATTTGCAAAAGCACACTCGCGCTACAATTTGCGCACGACTGCCCACTACCCGATCCATACGACGGATTGCTATTAGCTAAAACCGGCGACATACCGGTACATGCATGTTTAGGTTTACCCCTTTATGATAAAAACGCACTACTTGGCGTACTTACGTTTGATAGCCTTAACGCCAATGCATTTAACAGCATAAGCGCTGATACACTCAATACCTTACAAACGCTGTGTAGTGCGCACTTTAAAACAGCTTTAGAGCTTGCCCATTACAAACAGCATGCACAGCACTCAAGTGCATTAGTGCAAGAACTAAATCGTGAAGCGTTAACACGGGACGGCGGTGAAATTATTGGTCAAAGTCCGCTAATGCAAACACTTAAAAACGAAATTAAACTCGTTGCAGCATCTAACTTTAGCGTGCTTATATTAGGTGAAACAGGGGTAGGAAAAGAACTTGTTGCGCGTAATATTCACTTAAATTCAGCTCGAAAAGATCAACCGCTTATTCACTTAAATTGTGCATCACTTCCTGAGAACCTTGCTGAAAGTGAATTTTTTGGTCATGCGAAAGGGGCTTTTACAGGCGCACAAAATTCGCGCCAGGGTAAATTTCAATTAGCTGATGGCGGCACGTTATTTTTAGATGAAATAGGCGAACTGCCCCTGGCCATGCAAAGTAAACTATTACGAGTGCTACAAAGTGGCGAAATACAAACGGTAGGAGAAGACACGCCAAAGTACGTAGATGTACGCGTCGTTGCTGCAACCAACAGAAACTTAAAAGAAGAAGTAGCTCAAGGTCGCTTTAGAGCCGATTTATACCATCGCCTCAGTGTCTACCCTATTACTGTGCCACCACTTAGTAAACGCGAGCACGACATAACACTCTTAGCTGGTTATTTTATTGAGCAAACAGCCCGTAAATTAGGGATAAAACAATTAAAACTAAGCCCTGAAGCGCAAGTACTGCTTAATCAGTACAACTGGCCAGGTAACGTTCGCGAGCTTGAACATGTCATTAGCCGCAGCGCCCTAAAAGCAAAACAAAGCCAATGGCAAAATCCAATAATAACCATTACAAGCGAGCACTGTGATTTAACCCCAAGTGCGCCACAAAACTCTCTAGTAGCAAGCCAAATTACAACCAACACCTTAATCAACCAACCTTTAAAGCAAGCTGTAGAATCGTTGCAATACAACGTAATTACTGAGCAATTAAAGAAGCATAACTACAACTGGTCAGCAGCAGCAAGAGTACTTGAATTAGATAGAGCTAACTTAGTACGCTTGGCTAAACGCCTAGGGATAGAAGTAAAAAAAACACTATAATCATTTAAAACACAGCTAAAATGCTGCTAAAACTATTGATTAGCAGCTAACTTACTAAAATGTGTTTTTAACAACCCTGCAAAAGCTTGTACTTTAGCAGTGCGATGCACTAAGTGATGCGTGACTAACCATACATCGGTAGGCCAGCTTAACTCACTGTGTAATATAGGTACTAAATCAGAATATTGCGCCGCTACGTCATGCTGTAATCCGCCAATGCCTAGCCCTTTAATTATTGCACGAGTCGCTTCTGCGGTTTCAGATACTCGCAGCTTAATTTGCGATGCAGGAATATGTTCATCAGCCCATGCAAAATAAGGCACGCGGGCATTAAAACCCGCCACACCCGATACAAAATTATGTTGTTGTAAATCACTTAATAATTTAGGCATGCCGTACTTATTAATGTAACGTTTATTCGCGTATAAACCCGATGATAACTGCGCTAAATGCTGAGCAATATAATCGCCCTCATCAGGTCTTGGGCCTGCACGAACTGCAATATGTGCTTGTCCGTGATCGAGCCTTAACCTTTTTTGTTCTAAAATAACTTCTAACTGCACTTGCGGATGTAATACCTGAAATTGCTCACATACATCACCAAGTACATCCATAAAGCCACTTACCGTCGTTAGCAATAAACTCCCTCTAAGGGTGCTATCGGCTGCTGCTATATCGTTATGTAACTGCTCTAAGGAGCTATGGATAGTTTGCGCCGTTGCAAATAACTTGGTGCCAATTTCAGTAACCTTGTAACCACGAGCATGGCGATGAAAAAGGCGTGCATTTAAGTTTTTTTCAAGATTATTAATTCGCCTAAGTACTGTGCTGTGGTGCACATTAAGCTCTTCTGCTGCCGCCGTTAACGTGCCTAATCGTGCTACTTCAAACGCTACTTTAACGTCTTGCCAATCTTCAAATTTTATCGCCATTCTGATTACCTTATACTTATGTGCATTTACGCACACAAGTGTTGCGTTTATTGGGGTTTTCTACAAGCAAAATTTTGCTACATTAGCGTTGTAAGTTTAAACACTAAAAGGTCACTAGCATGTCAGCACCAAAAATTATCGCCCTAGCAGGAAGTCTTCGACAAGAAAGCTTTAATCAAAAAATTATTAATGAGGCAGCACGTTTTGCTCTACAAACAGGTGCTGAAGTAGAAGTAATAAAACTAAACGAATTAAACATCCCACTATTTAACGAAGATATTGAAGCGCAAGGTACACCAAGCGATGTACAGCTTTTAAAAGACAAACTACGTGCAGCTGACGGTATTTTACTAGCAAGCCCAGAGTACAACGGATCTATAACTGCAGCACTTAAAAATGCGATTGATTGGGCATCGCGCACAGAGCAAGGTGCTGTTCCTGCTTTTCGCAATAAAGTAGTGGCGCTGTTTTCAGCATCACCAGGTGGACTTGGTGGGTTACGCGGTTTAAATCATGTACGTGATATACTAAGTGGTATTGGATCGTTAGTGCTTGCCGATCAACTTGCAGTACCCGCTGTACACACATTGTTTGATGAAAATGGGCAAATTAATGAACCTGTTACTGCAGAGCGAGTATCGGCGCTTGCTCATCAGTTAGTAAGCGTTGCAAGTAAGTTAAGGTAACTTGCACGCCTAAATAACTAATTACTTTGTCGCCGCGAGTTTTGCGGCGATAAAATCGGTATGCGTTACATATAAAAGCCCTGCTACTTTACGTATTACGTAGTCTTCTTGGGGATCTATTTCTCCATCGGCATACGCTAAGCGCCATAATAATTCTATTATTTCTATTCGCTGCGCCGCGCTGCAATGCTCATTAATCTGTTTTGAAAACTGAAAGTAATCTATCGAATCATCTAAGCTGCTTGCCGCGTTATTAGTAAGCTCATTAACCTCAATATCTGTTAAATTAAAATACTTTTTTAAGGTTACAGTCAGGGTTCGTTGTTCATCATGTTCAAGCTTGATATCTGCACGCATAACTTCAATTAATAATGCAGCAACAGCTGTTTTTAAATCGTGCTCTTGCATACTTGGCTGCTGTTCATCGAATACAGCAAAAAGTTGTTTTATTTGTTTGAACATCACACTTTCCCTTTTTGGGTGTTAGACTAATACGTAAAGAAATCGACCTTATTACTCTTATTAATGGGTATAAAGTTCGCAAATTAAAGGATACATTTTATGAAAGGAATAAACGCACCACGCTTATTTATAGGCGCTACACTGGTGGCCCTTTCAAGTGCAAATACTGCACTTGCTGAAAAAGCCGAAACAGAGAAGCTATACGACTTTGACAACAAAGTGCATTACTACCAAACCAAAATTGGCGAAGACAACTATAAAATAGAAATCCAGTCAGACGATTACAAACACTTTACCAATCAAAGTGTATTTTTATTACGCCATGCGGACCGTCTATGCCGCGGCAATACCTTTATGTTGAAAATACTTGAAGGCGTGCAAGAGTACGAACGCTTTCCAACAAAACCACGTGCTTACCAACCAGATTTAAGTGTTTTACTACAATGCGAAACTAAAGAAGATACAAACAAGGGTAAGTAGCCTTAGTCTTTATAACCCCAAGGTGCTGATGGTGGAGTAATCGATTTAGTTAAATCAAAATCCACCTTAAACTCACGTCCTTGGCGAATTAATCGATAAGTAAATACTTCTGGGTAAATATACATTTGCCATGTATTACCTACAGACTGTGCAATGCCTTCTTTCACGAATAACTCTTTAGAGTATTGGTCTGCTGGAAACGACTGCATTTGCGCGAACCCTGCATCAAGCGTATGGCCACCATACATAGTTGATGGGTCGTCTGTTCCATCTTTATGACGATGATCGTGCTTTAAACTCAAGCCACTACCCGTTTTAGTTATGATCCACGTACGTGATGCATCGTCTCCTACATGAAACGGCACTTGTAACTCAGTCTCGCTACATTTACGTACATGCATAACCAGCTTTTTATCTGTAAATGAGCTTGGCCCTTTCGCGTTATCTACCGCTACTTCACCTTCAAAAGCTTTACCGCAATGCGCTGCAATACTATTAAAAAAGGCATCATGAGTAGGAATAGACACTAGCGGTGCAGGGCGTGCAAAAGCTGTCGATGAAGCAACTATTAAAGTTGCTGCAGTTAATAATTTCATATGTTTCTCGTTATAGTTATTTTAAAACATCTGTAATGGTACAGTTTTCTTAAGTACTTTATTAGAAGTATCTATATAAAATTTAGAACAAGACAACTAGGTAAAACTACTAAATAGCGATTAACGACTAAATATCTCAGCCTTCATTAACAATCCTACTTTTATAAATATTAATTACACACCTCAACTAGCCATTGGCCAATTATTTAATCACCATTTGTGATGCCTGCTTAATTGGCCCGAAAGTTCAGCTTTTAGCTGTGTCACATGCTACTAATCCAGCAAAAAGGCTTAGTAAGAAAACTTTGCAGCGCCTATCGCGTTAGCCAATAACGCATGGGTTGGCACAGGTGTAATTATTTTAGAGGGTGTGAGTATTGGTGAAAACAGTATTGTGGGTGCGGGTGCTGTCGTTACTAAAAATGTAATGCCTAATACCCCAGTAGCGGATAATCCAGATCGTGAAATAAGAACACTGTAGTTATTCTCGATGTGATTTTAACGTTGGGAGTCGCTACGCTCGCATCAGCGAGCACTTTAACTCGTTAAATTAAGTGAATTATTCACTAAGAGACACTCCGCTATAGAGGAATACCTGAATCACTTTTTTGTAGACGTAAAAAGCCCGAATCATTAGATTCGGACGCTCTACAATATAAAATCGGTACGCTACGCAGTATATCAGCGTCGGGAGTCGCTA
>NZ_PJBR01000249.1:0-8192 GCF_002863625.1 Pseudoalteromonas sp. MelDa3
TGTTAAGCCATTAAAGTAATGAAATAGCATAAAACTATCTAAATGTTAACTGAATAGCCCCTCTAGCGCTGAATACTTATTCACTTTCGGCCGCCTTTACGTTTACGTAAGCTGGCACGCTGAAGGCTCGTGTTTTTTACAATATGTTAAACTTGACACCAGTGTCATGAAAAAATAGTGGTTAAAATAACGCTAAATGTTAAAAATAATGATAAAAAGAAATCTTGCTATGAAGTGAGAAATATTCAAGAATGTGAATATGTATTCAAAGTGCTATTGACTCTATTTAAGATAGAGGCTAGTTTTGTCCGTCTGTTAGCAAATCGTCGAGCAGTTCATCCACGCTAACAGTGCAGCAAGGGGAGGGGTCTATGTTATACGACTCAAAGTTAGAAAAAGAAAATTGTGGCTTTGGCTTAATAGCCCAAGTTAATGGTCAAGCTAGTCATAGGCTTATTCGTACTGCTATCACGGGGCTTGATCGCATGCAGCACCGTGGTGGTATATCTGCCGATGGTAAAACAGGTGATGGCTGTGGTTTATTATTACAAAAACCAGATAGCTTTTTCCGTGCTATTGCTAGTGAACATAACTGGCACTTAGGCAAAAACTACGCAGTGGGTATGATATTTTTAAATTCAGACCCTGTTTTAGCGCAAGCTGCAAAACAAATACTTAGCGAAGAATTAGAAAAAGAAACGTTAAATATTTTAGGTTGGCGCGTTGTGCCAACCGACCCATCTATGTTGGGTCCTATTGCTGTACAGCAATTACCAGGTTTTGAACAAATTTTTGTTAGCGCGCCAGAAGGTTGGCGTTCTAAAGACTTAGAGCGTCGCTTATATGTAGCACGCCGCCGCGCTGAAAAGCGCATTGTTGATGACGAAGCTTTCTATATCGCAAGTCTATCTGGTTTGGTAACTATCTATAAAGGCTTAATGATGCCTGCAGATTTACCAAATTTTTACCTAGATTTAGCTGATATTCGTATGACGAGTGCGATTTGTGTTTTCCATCAGCGCTTTTCTACTAATACTCAGCCGCGTTGGCCTTTAGCTCAACCTTTCCGCTATTTAGCACACAATGGTGAAATTAATACTATTGAAGGTAACCGCCAGTGGGCACGCGCACGCTCATATAAGTTTGCGTCACCGCTTATTCCTGATTTACAAAGCGCAGCACCGTTTGTAAACGAAACCGGCTCTGATTCATCAAGCCTAGATAATATGCTTGAGCTATTTTTAGCTGGTGGCATGGATTTATTCCGCGCTATGCGTATGCTCGTACCACCTGCATGGCAGAAAAACCGTGCAATGGACGACGATTTACGTGCATTTTACGACTTTAACTCTATGCATATGGAACCATGGGATGGCCCGGCAGGTATTGTTATGTCGGATGGTCGTTTTGCGGCTTGTAACCTTGACCGTAATGGACTTCGTCCAGCGCGTTATGTAATTACACAAGATGGCTTTATTACGCTTGCATCAGAAGTGGGTATTTGGGATTACACTGCCGATGAAGTAGTTGAAAAAGGCCGTGTTGGTCCAGGTGAATTATTAGTTATTGATACTAAGCTTGGCAAAATTTGGCACTCAGATGAAATCGATCAAGATTTAAAGTCTCGCCATCCTTACAAGTCATGGCTTGAGGAGAACGTTAAGCGTTTAGTTCCATTTGAAGAGCTTACTGAACAAGACGCCGGTAATCGCTCATTTGATGACGAAACGCTAGCTAAATATCAAAAAATGTTTGGTTATACCAACGAAGAGCTTGATAGTGTTATTCGTGTAATGGGTGAAAACGGCCAAGAAGCAACCGGCTCAATGGGTGATGACACGCCATTTGCAGTGCTTAGTGAAGGGCATCGTTCGCTTTATGATTACTTCCGCCAAAAATTTGCGCAAGTAACAAATCCACCTATCGATCCACTGCGTGAAAATCATGTAATGTCACTTGCGACATGTATTGGTAGTGAGCAAAACGTATTTAACGAAACAACAGGCCATGCTAAGCGCCTACAGTTTGATACGCCAATTTTAATGTACGCAGACATGCAGCAGCTATTAAATGCTGATGAAGCGCATTACAGCTACTGTAAAATTGATATTACCTACACAGTTGAAGAAGGTTTAGAAAATGCGGTAACGCGTATTTGTGACCAAGCACAAGAAAAAGCAGCCGCTGGTTGTATCATGCTTATTTTAACTGACCGTAACTTTGATGAAGCAAATTTGCCGATTCCAGCAGCTATGGCTGTAGGTGCGGTACAAAAACGATTAGTTGATAACAATCTTCGCTGTGAATCAAACATTATCATTGAAACCGGTAGTGTGCGTGATGCGCATCAGTTTGCTGTGTTATTAGGCTTTGGTGCTACGGCAATTTATCCATACCTTGCGTATGAATCGTTAGTTGCAATGAGCGACAGCAAAATTATTAATAAGTCGTATTGCGAAGTAACTCTTGCTTACCGTAAAGCCATTAACAAGGGCTTATACAAAATCATGTCTAAAATGGGCATAAGTACGGTTGCGTCATATCGCTGCTCAATGTTGTTTGAAGCGGTTGGTTTATCTGACGCTATTGTACAAATGTGCTTTAAAGGTGTGGCAAGTCGCATACAGGGCGCATGCTTTACCGACTTTGATGACGATCAGCAAAGCTTACACAAACTTGCTCTAAGTAAGCGTAAATTATTAAGCCACGGCGGCTTGTTTAAGTACGTACATGGTGGCGAGTATCATGCTTATAATCCAGATGTAATCCAAACCCTGCAAAAAGCAGTTCGTTCTGGTGAATATAGTGATTACAGTGAATATGCAAAACTTGTTAATACGCGTCCTATTGCCACTTTACGTGACATGCTTGCGCTTAAAATTCCAGAGCAAGGCATTAGCATCGATGATGTAGAGCCTGCAGAAAACCTATACAAGCGTTTCGATTCAGCGGCAATGAGTATTGGTGCATTATCGCCAGAAGCGCATGAGGCTCTAGCAATTGCAATGAACCGCTTAGGTGGTTGTTCAAACTCTGGTGAAGGCGGCGAAGATAAGCTGCGTTATGGTACCGAGAAAAACTCGCGTATTAAGCAAGTCGCTTCAGGTCGATTTGGCGTAACGCCGCATTACTTACGCAGTGCTGACGTTATTCAAATTAAAGTAGCGCAAGGTGCAAAACCAGGCGAAGGCGGTCAATTACCGGGTGAAAAAGTAACCCCGTATATTGCTAAGCTTCGTTATTCTGTTCCCGGTGTTACATTAATTTCGCCACCACCACATCACGATATTTACTCAATTGAAGATTTAGCACAGCTAATTTTCGATTTGAAACAAGTAAACCCTAAAGCACTTATTTCTGTAAAACTGGTTTCAGAACCAGGCGTAGGAACCATTGCAACGGGTGTTGCTAAAGCGTATGCCGATTTAATTACTATTTCTGGCTACGACGGCGGTACAGGCGCAAGCCCACTTACTTCAGTTAAATATGCAGGTAGCCCATGGGAACTAGGACTTGCAGAAACGCAGCAAGCCCTTGTTGAAAATGGACTGCGTCATCGCATTCGTTTGCAAACAGATGGTGGCTTAAAAACGGGTTTAGATATAATTAAAGCGGCAATTTTAGGTGCAGAAAGTTTTGGCTTTGGTACCGGCCCAATGGTTGCGCTTGGTTGTAAATACTTACGAATTTGCCATTTAAATAACTGTGCGACCGGTGTTGCAACACAAGACGAAACACTTCGTCAAAAGCATTACCACGGCTTACCAGAAATGGCGATGAACTACTTTAAGTTTATAGCGCAAGAAGCACGTGAAATCATGGCAAGCTTAGGTGTTGTAAACTTAACTGATTTAATCGGTCGTTTAGATTTGCTTGAAGCAATTGAAGGCAAAACAGCAAAACAGAAGAAAATTGATTTATCTTCCGTAATTGCTCAGCCTAATAACCCAACAGGTGAAACACTTTATTGTAGTGCGCCTAATAGCTCACATTATTTAGGAAAACTTAATGAGAGCCTACTTGCTAAGGCGCAAGAAGCAATTGATGCTTCAAGCGGTATCTCACTAGTAAGTCGTATTTGTAATACGGACAGATCGGTAGGTGCAATGCTTTCTGGCTATATTGCTGATAAATATGGCAACCAAGGTATGGCGGCAGATCCTGTAGCAATTGAGCTACACGGTACTGCGGGTCAATCATTTGGTGTGTGGAATGCCGGTGGCCTTGAAATGACACTGGTTGGCGATGCAAACGATTACGTAGGTAAAGGCATGGCGGGCGGTAAGCTAGTTATTCGTCCACCACTTGGCTCGTCGTTCGAAAGTCACAAAGCCACAATTGCAGGCAACACATGTTTATACGGTGCAACAGGCGGCAAACTGTTTGCTGCAGGTTGTGCAGGCGAGCGCTTTGCAGTTCGTAACTCAGGTGTGCAAGCGGTTGTTGAAGGTGTAGGTGACAACTGTTGTGAATACATGACGGGCGGCGTTGTATGTGTACTGGGCAATGTAGGCGTTAACTTTGGCGCGGGTATGACAGGTGGTTTTGCTTATATTTTAGATGAGCGAAATGATTTTGAAAAACGCATTAATCCAGAGCTTGTCGAAATAGTAACACTAGACGAATTAACGTCGCATCAAGAACATTTACGCGGCTTAATTGCTGAGCATTTAGAGCTTACGGGTTCGTGCAGAGCAGAAAGTATTTTGGCTAACTTTGAATTGTACTTACCGATGTTCAAATTAGTAAAACCAATATCAAGTGACGTAAAAAGTTTACTCGGGCATCGCGCTCGCAGTAGTGCCGAACTACGTGTTCAGGCGCAATAAGGGGGCAGTATGAGCGAAAATGTATATCAATTTATAGACGTGCAGCGTGTAGACCCACGCAAAAAACCAATCTCGTCACGTAAAAAATCTTTCGTAGAAATTTACGAACCCTTTTCAGAGAATCAGGTCAACTCACAAGCTGACCGTTGTTTAGATTGTGGTAACCCATACTGTGAGTGGAAATGTCCAGTACATAACTACATTCCACAATGGCTAAAGTTAATACGCACAGGCCGTATTATAGAGGCAGCTGAGCTTTCTCATCGTACAAATAGCTTACCAGAGGTTTGTGGGCGTGTTTGCCCACAAGACCGCTTGTGTGAAGGCTCGTGTACGCTCGATGAAGAGTTTGGTGCGGTTACAATTGGTAATATTGAAAAATACATTACTGATGAGGCATTTAAAATGGGCTGGAAGCCTGATATGTCTTATGTAACATGGACTGACAAAAAAGTAGCCATTATTGGTGCGGGCCCTGCAGGTTTAGGGTGTGCTGATATTTTAGTGCGAAATGGCGTTAAACCAGTAGTGTTTGATCGTCACCCAGAAATAGGTGGACTACTCACATTTGGTATTCCTTCTTTTAAACTTGAAAAATCAGTAATGCAAAAGCGCCGTGAAATTTTCACTGAAATGGGCGTAGAATTTAAGTTAAATGTTGAAGTAGGTGTTGATATTACACTTGATCAAATTTTAGCTGATTACGACGCTGTGTTTTTAGGGGTTGGTACGTATCAGAGTATGCGTGCAGGTCTTGAAAATGAAGATGCAGCGGGTGTTCACGATGCATTGCCGTTTTTGATTGGTAACACGAACCGTGTAATGGGCTACGATGAGACAAAACAACCGTGTATTGATATGGCTAATCAAAAAGTAGTTGTACTTGGCGGTGGTGATACAGCGATGGACTGTGTGCGTACGTCTATTCGACAAAATGCTGCAAAAGTAACGTGTGCTTATCGTCGTGATAAAGAAAATATGCCAGGCTCTAAACGTGAAGTTAAAAACGCGAAAGAAGAAGGCGTTATATTTACGTATAACGTTCAGCCTAAAGGCATTGTATTGAACGATAAAGGTAAAGTGACCGGCGTTAAAATGGTTAAAACTAAATTAGGTGAACCTGACGCAAAAGGCAGAAGCCGTGCTGAAGAAGTACCTGGTTCAGAGCATGTTATTGAAGCAGATCAAGTTATTATGGCGTTTGGTTTCCAACCTCACAAAATGGATTGGTTAGAAAAATACGATGTAGAAATAAACAACTGGGGCGGTATTAACGCACCAGAGCAAGGTGAGTTTACACATCAAACTACTAACCCTAAAATATTTGCTGGTGGCGACATTGTACGTGGTTCAGATTTAGTGGTAACTGCTATTTTTGAAGGACGTAACGCTGCAGAAGGTATTATGGATTACTTAAAAGTTTAATTTTTCGTGTTAAAATAACGATATTTAAAGCAAGCCAAGAGGCTAATGCCGATCATTTAAGAATTAGTTAATAGCACTTGAACGATCTTCTAGGTATGTAAGAATCCGAATTCTTTTGTAGAATTCGGATTTTTTTATGCAACTTTCTAATGCTCTCGATATTATTAACAACATCAAACCTAATGACGTTGAAACACTCGCAGACTTACTCCCTTTATCTCTTATCGAAGAAGCCTATGCACTGACCGAAACCGTTACACTACGAAAAAGAAAACTAACTCTAGAATCGATGGCTTGGTTGTTGATCGGGATGGTTATTTATAATGACAAATCGATGGCCGATGTCGTTAATATGCTCGACATTGTTGACCGCGATGGTAAGCCATTTGTTGCGCCAAGTGCTTTAACTCAGCGTCGTAAAAACCTAGGTGAAGCCGCCATGAAAGCCTTATTTGAATGCACCCAAAGGCATTGGAATAATGGCGCTAATCATCCTCATTGGAATGGGCTTACCTTGCTTGGTGTCGATGGTGTTGTTTGGCGTACGGATGACTCACCCCAAAACAATGAAGCCTTTACAAAACCGACCAATACACAATACCCACAGGTCAGAATGGTGTGTCAAATGGAGCTAAGCAGCCACCTAATCACGGGGAGTGCTTTTGATGATTACAAGGTCAATGAAATGGTGCTGGCTGAAAAGCTTATAGAAACCACACCCGATAACAGTCTCACTTTATTCGACAAAGGTTTCTATTCTTTAGGGCTTTTACATAAATGGCAAACGACTGGCAGTGAACGCCACTGGCTAATCCCCCTGAAAAAAAATGTGCAATATGAAGTTATTCAAACATTAGGGCGTAATGATAAATTAGTCCAACTTAGCAGCAACCCAAGAGCAAGAAAGATGTGGCCAACGCTGCCTGACACCTTAATAGCGAGGTTAGTGACTCGAAAAATAAAGGGTAAATCATACAGTGTGATAACATCGATGACAGCTCCGATGCAATATCCGTCAGCCGGTATAGGCGATTTATATAGTCACCGCTGGGAGATAGAGCTTGGTTATCGCGAACAAAAGCAATATATGCTGGGTAATCGATTAACATTAAGAAGTCGCTTACCTGCGCTTGTAAAGCAAGAGCTGTGGGGAGTGTTGCTTACTTATAATATGGTGCGATATCAGATGGTAAAAATGTGCCACACATTAAAAGGTGATTATTTACCATGCCAACTCAGTTTCAATGGTAGTTTAGCTCAAATAATGAGGTTGCTTGTTGGATTACCTTATTCAACACCTGGAGCCATACCACGTCAATTAAAATACTTTTATGCGATGGCAGAAAGCCTCATTCTAGAGCCACGAAGGGGGCGAAGTTTTCCTCGTTCAGTCAACCCAAGACCACAGCGGTACGCTAGAAATAAAAAAGCCGTTCACCTTAAGTGAACGGCATTAAAGCCAAGAGGCTTGCTTTTTTATTTGTTTTATTCGAATGTAATGTCAACGTAATTAGTGACAAACGGGACTATATTAATATTACCTGTTGCATAGCTTTCTTTAGCAACGCCTTCCGTTCTTACCTTCATATAGTAACTACCAGAAGGAACTACCTTGTCATAGTGGGTTGTTCTTGTTTCGAGCCAAATACGATTACTTTGGGCATCTATTAACCAGCCTTGGGGGCTAATCTCGTACATATAAGCTTTACATTTCACTTCACCAACACGAGGATGCAAACATTTATTTATAGCAACTCGAGTTTGCTTTTTTGGATTTTCAGCTGTACTTACTAACATGATCTGACCAAAATCTCTAGATTCTTTTGTTGCTTTATACGCTAAAACTTTTGTTTGCGTCGTTGTATAAGTACTTTGATTTGAGGAACTAATTGACTGGTTGCTAGAGCTAGATACACCATTTACTGCACCGTTAATACC
>NZ_PJBR01000250.1:0-7943 GCF_002863625.1 Pseudoalteromonas sp. MelDa3
TTATTAGTTGATGGTCATATTCCTGCAAAGCAGCTTTTTCAAGACCCTAATTACTTACGCGAAGGTTTTAGCTTACCTAGTAACGAATTAACACTCTTTTTTACTGCATTAGATGTTTACCGCACGCCAACAGGCGAATTTAAAGTATTAAGCGATCATTGTCAGTGCCCGTTAGGCTTAGGGCTATTAATTAAAAGCCGTATTATTGCAAGGCGTGTAATGGCTGAAGAATTTGCCGAATGTAATGTTCAGCAAATTAAAGAATTTTTAAATTTATTCCAAGAGGGTATTAACGAATATACCCATTATATGGATGACCCACGAATTGTAATTCTCACCCAAGGAATTGATGACCCTAACTACAACGAGCATGCATTCCTATCTACCTACTTTGGCTACACATTAGTACAAAGCGCCGACTTAACCGTACGTGGTGGTGACGTTTGTTTAAAATCGTTACAAGGCTTGGGTAAAATTAATGTCATTTTACGCTGGGTTTCTGATCGTTGTATTGACTCTTTAGAGCAAACTGAATATTCACTTCATGGTATTCCGGGCTTATTACAATCGGTACGACAAGGGTCGGTTAAGGTTTTAAACCCGTTTGGTAGCGGTGTGCTCTCGTCACCTTCAATAAAGTGCAACTTAGAAAAGTTATCGCAGCAAATTTTAAAACAACCGCTGTTATTAGGTGAGCCAAATTATTTAAGTGTAAAAGAAGCGCAAGCCGTTGATTGGAATAACCTCGAACTACTATCTGCTATAGACCCTACACTCAAGTTAGATGGAGTGTTAGACGAGCAAGAAATAAAGCTACTTATTAGCAAAGAACCAGATAATTACTTTTTCCAAGAAAAACCTTCTTTTAGCAGTGCACCATTTTGGCATGACGGGCAATTAATCTCCAAGCCAGTGGTGTTTAGGTGTTATGCATTAACCACTGAAAATGGCGTAGAAGTACTTCCTTCAGCACTGTGTTTTTCGAACGAAAAAAGTAACAACCCGAGAATATCTGGTTGGATCAAAGATACATGGATAAATACAGCCGATAGAGTTGATTTAGGCGAGCATAATCCACCGGTGCCAATTAGAAAAAGAATGGATGTAACGCTACTCGAAGGGGTTATTTCGAGCCGTACGGCTGAGCACCTTTTTTGGTTGGGTCGATACTTAGAACGCTGCGAAAACACCATACGTATTTTGCGTATTTTTATAGACAAGTACACCGAGTTTTCTGTTTACCCAGATTCAATACGAAAAAGTATAGTTGCACGGCTTTCTAATGCCATTAGGTCGCAATATATTGTTTATCCCTATATAGAACCTGATTTAAAACTAGATGGCATTGATGTAAATCTGTCTAAAGAAACCGCCTTTCAACTCCTTGCAGACGAGCAATGCGCTGGCAGTATTATTAATACATTAAAGTACATTGCAAATGCGTCGGTGCAAATTCAAGAATTACTATCTCATGATAGTCGCCGAATAATTGATGATATTAATGAGCAAATTAAAGTATTTAAAAATGTAAATATTAATATTCCAACGCGTGCAATGCAAAGCAGTCTAGATAGAGTTATAGGCTCAATTATGGCTTTTAATGGCTCGATTACAGATTGTATGCCAAATAGTAATGGCTGGTTTTTACTCGAAATGGGCAGAAGAGTAGAGCGTAGCTTACAAATAACATCATTAAGTGCGGCTTTATTAACCAAAGAGTTAGACGAGCCCGAAGAGCTTGGCTTACTTGAAGCAGTGCTAAGTTGCCAAGTTAGTTTAGTTACGCATAAGCGCCGATACAGAATGTATCAAACCATTGGTACAGGGCTTGAGTTATTACTTTTAGATGCCGAATACCCACGTTCTTTATTATTTCAGTTAGAGGAAATTAATAAGTTGTGTAAGCATTTACCCACAAAACGCAGACAAGGCGTAATTGCGGCACACGAAAAAGCAATTTTACTATCTAAAACAAGTTGTTATGTAACTGAGAAAGATTACCTACAAAAAAGTGAAAATGGACAACGTAACCAGTTAATCGAATTTAACCATAATACGCGTATGAACTTAGATACATTTTGTGATGTATTATTACTACAGTATTTTTCTCATACCCAAACGGCAAATAAATTGAACTGGACTAATATTGAGCAAGCTCAATCGTGAAATATAAAATAAAGCACTCGACTACATACAACTATTCTGACTTTGTTAGTTTGTGTCAAAACCAAGCGCGATTAACGCCAAAAACGAATCGCGGGCAAATATGCCACAGTAGTCGTGTAGAAATTGAACCTACACCGACTTACTTACAAACATTTACTGATTATTTTAATAATCAGGTAACAGCGTTTGAAATAGCAATACAGCATAAAAAACTTAAAGTAACGATGATCAGCGAGGTAGAACTGTTAGTCGGCGCTAATAGCAATTTAGAGAGTGTTGATATTGCTTGGCGAAAAGTACGTGATTTATTGGTTAAACCAAATACGGCGGAATTATTAAAAACGTCTGAATTTGTACTACCTTCACAACTTATTCCAATAGATAAAGGAATTAAGGAATACGCATTAATTTCGTTTGATGCACACAAAAATATAATTTCTGCATGCAAAGATTTAATGGCACGGATTTTTCATGAATTTCATTATGATCCTGGTTTTACAACAATTAGTACGCCTTTGAGCACTGTTTTTGCACAAAAAAGGGGCGTTTGCCAAGACTTTGCACACTTTGCGCTTGCATGCTTACGCAGCGTAGGGTTAGCAGGTCGATACGTAAGTGGGTACATAGAAACCATGCCGCCAGAAGGCGAAGAAAAGCTAGAAGGTGCAGATGCAACTCATGCATGGTTTGCGGTATTTGTGCCAAACTTTGGTTGGGTTGATTTTGATCCAACAAATAATGTTTTACCACGCGATCAGCATATTACTCTAGCCGTAGGGCGAGACTTTTCTGACGTAACTCCTTTAAAAGGAGTGGTATTTGGTGGCGGTAGTCAATTGCTTGATGTAGCAGTTGATATGATTCGAATGGAATAGCAGTTTAACTACGTCATATATGATGATGGATAAGGTGAAAGAGTGTATGAAAATTGATTGGAAAGCGTACCAAACAAAAGGTTTCTTTGATGAATTAATTGATGCACAAGGAAACGTTAGATCGCATGGAACACAATTAGCACAATTTTTTGCTAATTTATCAGCAGAAGAATTAGTAAAAGCCAGAGCGGTTGCTGATTTAGCAATTAAAGAAATGGGTATTACTTTCACGGTTTACAACGAAGGTAATATGATTGATAGAGCCTGGCCGTTTGATATTATTCCTCGTACAATTGGTAAAAAAGAATGGCAAAGCGTAGAGGTTGGTTTAAAGCAACGTGTTGAAGCGCTTAACCTTTTTATAGATGATTTATACCACGACCAAAAAATAATAAAAGATGGTGTTTTTCCAAAAGGGTTACTAGAAAAATCAGTTAACTTTCGCAAGCAATGCGTGGGAATAAACCCGCCAAATAAAATATGGGCGCATATTTGTGGCTCAGATTTAGTACGCGATGGTAGCGGTACAATGTATGTGCTTGAGGATAACCTGCGTGTTCCTTCTGGTGTATCTTATATGCTTGAAAATCGCTCTGTAATGAAGCGTGTATTCCCGGAACTATTTGAGCAAGTGTCGATTTTACCTGTTGATGATTACCCTTCACAATTATTTGATATGCTAGCGGCAATGTCGCCTCGACCACAAGATAAACCAGAAGTTGTGGTACTTACGCCAGGGGTATTTAACTCCGCTTATTTTGAACATTGTTATCTTGCCCAAGAAATGGGTTGCGAACTGGTAGAAGGACGGGACTTAGTTGTTGAAAAAGATGATTGTGTATACATGAGAACAATCACAGGGCTACAACGAGTTGATGTTATTTATCGTCGTATAGATGATTTATTTTTAGACCCAGAAGCCTTTTTACCAGAATCCCAACTTGGCGTTCCCGGATTAATGCGTGCTTGGTCTAAAGGTAATGTTGCTTTGGTTAATGCACCAGGCGCAGGTGTTGCTGATGACAAAGTAGTTTACGCCTATGTACCTGAGATGATTAAGTACTACTTAGGCGAAGAAGCTAAACTTGCAAATGTACCAACATTTAAATGTTTGGACCCGAAAGAATGCGACCATGTGATTAAAAATATCGATAAGCTTGTTGTAAAACCAGCTAATGAGTCTGGTGGATACGGGCTATTAATAGGTCCTAAATCAACCAAAAAAGAACAAGAAGCGTGTATTGCTCAAATTAAAGCGGACCCACGAAACTGGGTAGCTCAACCAACATTAGATTTATCAACAGTACCAACATTTGATGGCAATAAACCAGATGGTCGACATACCGATCTAAGACCGTTTATTTTATCATCAGGTAAAGATACGCAAGTTACCACTGGTGGATTAACGCGTGTTGCTATGGTTAAAGGCTCTTTGGTGGTTAATTCATCACAAGGTGGTGGCAGTAAAGATACTTGGATTGTTGACGAAGAGGCTAAATAATATGTTATCAAGAGTAGGCGAAACTTTATATTGGGTATCTCGATACATTGAACGTGCGGAAAATGTAGCTCGTTTAATCAACGTTAACAATTTACTGATGATGGACTTACCCAAAGGCGTATGTACTGGCTGGGAGCCATTAATTGATATTATTGGTGTACGCAAAGCGTATTCAGAAAACCATACTGATTTTTCTGAGCAAAAAGCATTAAGGTATTTACTTGTTGGTAGTGATAACAGCTCGTCAATTTTAAACTCTATTACCTCGGCACGAGAAAGCGCACGTACAATCCGCGATGTAATACCTCGAGATGTATGGGAAGAAATTAACTCTCTTTATTATTATGTAAAAGATAATCAAAAAGAAGGGATAACAAAGCGCGGACGTTTTGATTATTTAAAAAAGATTATAGATTCAGCCCATCAAATATTTGGGGCGTTAGATGCCACAATTAATCATGATCAGGGCTATGTTTTTATCCGCTTTGGTTCGATTATAGAGCGCGCAGACATGACATCGCGAATTTTAGATATTCGCTCAGCTACGTTAATTACTAATGAAGAGGAAGTGAAGCCATTTGATAATATTCAGTGGATCAGCTTATTGCGCTCATTAAGTGCTTATCAAATGTATCGCCAAGAAATGGGCGTTAGAGTACAGCGTGCAGATGTAATAGAATTTGTGATGCACAGCAAAGTATTCCCACGATCTATTTTATTTTGTATGAATGAATTAAAAGCATTGGTTTTACCTTTGCCAAACTCAATAGAAATTATTAAATCAATTGATAATGCAATTGTTGAGTTAGAAAATAAAGACGTACGAGTACTTAAAAATGGTCTGTTGCATGACTTTATCGATGAAATACAAATAGACTTAGCTGGAATACATAACGGACTAGCCGAGACGTATTTTTTAAAGCAAGCAGAATAATAAAAGCTGTATATTGTGAAATGACTGCTTAGGGCGTGTTGAACTTTGGTGGTTGAATTTGCAGCAGGTTGTTTGGTTTTTAGGCAAGGCAGAGCCTATGTAGTGTGGTTATTCCCTATTAATGGGCGATAACGCAGCATAAATACCAAACATGCGCTGCCCTCTGGGTTCTTTCTAGGGACGATTAACTCTTTGTTGCTCGGTTTTTACTTAGCCCACTAGGTTACAAACCTCGCGCCGCGATTTAATCGCCCCTAGATTGAACAAATTTCAATCCACAAAGATAAACACGCCCTAGTCTTGAGCGGTCATTTTTTTGCTTAAATTTATTTATAATAATTTTAAAACCTGCATAATTAATCTTTACTTCCTCATCCGTTGGTATCGCAATGAAAATCATCTCGACTAATATCTCTAAAATTAAAACTCTTATTCATAATGGTAAAGAGGTGAAAACGGGAATATTCAAAACCCGAACTAACGAACCTGTTGTTATTGAAAAACTAAATATTATAGGTGACGAGCAAGCTGATTTAGTTAATCACGGCGGGGTAGATAAAGCGGTATATGCTTTTTCGCACAATCATTATGAGTATTGGAAACAAACCCTCGAGAATGATGATTTGGCAGTAGGTGCCTTTGGCGAAAACTTCACGATTTCTGACCTTAATGAAGCGAATATACACATAGGTGACCATATTCGAATTGGTACTGCACTGCTTGAAGTAAGCCAGCCTCGTGTACCCTGTTTTAAACTCGCTATCGCGCTTAATAATAAAAACAGCCTTAAACTGTTTACGCAGCATTACTGCACTGGCGTTTATTTTAGGGTACTAGAGCAAGGCGTTGCAAAAACGGGTGATAGTGTTGTTATCGAGAAGAAAGCCTCGCACGACATATCAGTTAAAAAACTGTTCCAGGCATTTTTTGATAAAAAATACGTAGGTTATGAAGACATACTTTTAGAAGCATTAACTTTGCCAGAGCTTGCTGTAGAGTGGCAAGAAAAGCTAAAGAAGAAGCTTGCTATTAAAAGTGAATAAAGCAGTTTAAAACTGTTTTATTCCCGCGCTATCACTCTTTAAAAAGTGTTGCTGCAACCTATTTATTAAACTTTGAAGAACAGGTCCTGTTGATTGGCTTCTTGAAACAACGCATCCCACAGGAGTAAGCCAACCGCCTTGTTCATGAGTAACGGGTAGCGTTACCACTTCAGCTTGGTTTATATACCGCTTAATAGCAAACTCGGGTACAAGCACCCAACCAATACTCTGAACTACTAAGTCGATAAGGGTTTGATGTGTATTTGCGTACCAAATCCTAGAGCTAATTGCGTAGCTAAACCATAACTCTTTTTGGCTAAGGCTGCGATGAACACATTGCCTATGGGCTTTTAAATCATTGCTTGTTACAGCCTTTAGCTTTGCAAGCGGGTGTTCTGGTGATGAAATCGTTAAAAATCGAGCTTGACCCAATAGAAAAAAATCCATATCAACTTTTAGTTCCCCATCACTATAAATGATACCTAGTTGTGCTTTTCCTATTTTTACTAAGTTTTCTACATCGTCAGTTGTTGTCGATATTATTTCGAAATTAGTAATCGGGAACTGATCAGCAAGTGGGGTAATCACTTTTAAAATATCTTGATTATTTAGGCTTTCATCAATAGCTATAATTACCTCATGCTCATAATTTTTTGCTAATGCATCCACTTTTTGGTCAAAATATTTTTGCTGATGAAGTATAGAGTATGCGACAGGTAACAATGCCTTACCGCTAATCGTTAAGCTGGGTATATTTTTATTACGCGTAAACAATGTTTGATTAATCGCTATTTCAAGATTAGAAATAGCTTGGCTAATTCCCGATTGTGCACGGTTAAGCTTTCGGGCTGTTGCCGAAAAAGATCCTGTTTCTACCACGGTTACAAAAATTTTTAGTTGCTCAAAACTATACATATCATTCAACTTAAAGGTGAGTACTTATTTGCTCATCTTATCACTAAAGGTGATGGCTACTAACTTTGCAAATAATTAAATTATGTCACTATTATTTTCTTTAATTATTTGGCGTAAAAGGGGTTAATTATGGATGCAAAAATGGGGTCGCTAGAGAGGATGTTTCAGGCTGTTTTGTTTGAAGTATTAGCGGTAACGCTGTCGATTATTGGTTTGGCTGTATTTACAGAGCATGCAATATCGGCTTTATCAGGCACTATGATTATAATTGCAACGATTGCGATGTGTTGGAATTTTGTTTTTAATTGGTTTTTTGACAAAGTAGCTACCGGTGCAAAAGAGCAACGTTCTGTATTATTCCGTATTTTTCACGTGATTTTATTTCAAGGCGGGTTACTTGTTTTTACTATTCCCGTAATGGCGAGCATTTTAAACGTAGGCTTATGGGAAGCATTAATAATGGATATCGGCGTAACTTTTTTTATAACCCTTTACGCTTTTACTTTTAA
>NZ_PJBR01000251.1:0-7749 GCF_002863625.1 Pseudoalteromonas sp. MelDa3
TGATTTATTTACAAAATAACCCTAATAATTGTAAGGAATGATGATTTTTACACCGCTGGAGTCGCTTTTAATTACTGGTCTGACTAGTTTGATTGTGTTATAAATTTATTAAATCGCACTATAAAAGGATATCTTCTATGCATTTTGAACAATTACTTCAGCAAGCCTCAAAAATTGGAAATTCAGACAATACAGAACAATTAAATAGTACAATGCAATTTCCAGAAAACTGGTGCCAAGGCAGAACTGCTTTTGGTGGGCTTTCAGCCGCACTGTTGTATCAAGCAATCAGAGGTAAGGTAACGGATGATCGTCGCTTACTTTCACTCAGTACTAATTTTGTAGGACCATTACTTGCCGATACTCCTTTTTCTTTATCAATTGAAATACTGCGCCAAGGTAAAAGCAGTACACAGGTACTCGCCAAAGCGATTCAAAATGAACAAGTGTGCGTAATTGTACAAGCGTGTTTTGCTAAAAGTAGAGAGTCGGGTATTAATGTGCCTGTTTCGAAGTCTTTGGGTTTAAAGCCAGTAGATGAGCGCCATACATTACCTTTTATAAAAGGTCAGATGCCTGAATTTTTTCAGCATGTTGATTTATGCCCACAGCAAGGGGGTATGCCATTTAGTAGTGCAGAAACCTCTCACTTAGGTGGCTGGATGCGCTTTAAGCACACCCCAGAGCAAATTACAGAGGCTCATGTTATTGCATTGACCGATGCATGGCCGCCAACACTTTTACAAATGTTTAAACAACCCGCTCCTGCAAGTAGCATGTCGTGGTATTTAGAATTTGTGCAAGAGCCAAACTTAACACCTGGAGAATGGCTTGGCTTTGAAGCAATCACTCATCATTCAAAAGATGGTTACGGTTTAGAGGATGGCTGTATATGGTCGCAGTCGGGTGAGCTAATAGCGCTTACACGTCAAACAGTGGCTTTATTTGATTGATGAATGGGTTTGGCCTTCATCAACAATCCTTTTATAAGTACCATTTTGCTTGATGAGCGCCAAACCAATATCAAACTCAGTAGCTAAAACGAGGTTATTAAAATAAGCAGGTCGATCTGCTTTTGGAAATAATGTGTAAATTTGTACAGCTTCGGGGGATTTATGCCGATTGTAATAATAGTAAAAATACGCTTATCTAACACAATTACATCAACCCAACCTTTTAACAGCTTATCTACCTGCGCTTTTTGATTAATAACCTCTTGATATGAGCTAAAGTGTTTAACATTCCTTTTAAATATAGGAGGCAGATATGCCGTTGCATTTTGAAAAGCAAGAACGTTTTTATTAAACATGTCTTCTATTTTATCAATGTTATATTTATTTCGCTTGAGTGTAATAGCTACATTTTCATAACTAAGTACCGTTTTACTTGGATAAATACCCGCACTAATTCCTCCAGCATAATTTAAAAGTATATCTACTCCTTTATTATGTAATTGATGCTCAGCCCGTTTATTCGACATATATTGCACATTAATATTGGCAAATCCATTGGCCTTTAACGCGGCTTTTATTAAATTTAGGTGTATACCCGAGTCCGTTTTTACAAAAACATAGGGTGGAATTGATGCGCTCGCAGCGATGATTATCTCTCGCTCTTTATTAATAGCCACAGCATTTTGCGAGCAAACAAAGAGCCACATTAATATGTAGTAAAAATAATATTTCACACGCTTCCTTTATATAACGAACAGCTTGATGGCAGAACGCGTTGTATTAATGTATTAAATATAGCAAAATTGAAGAAATATTCTTCTTGCTTGGTATTAAATTGCAAACTGTATGCCCCTGCTGCGATCTGATCATAGATATACCTCGCATAATCGCAAAACAAATGGCGATATGCCCACATTGCCACCATAAACTTTGCGAAGCCGATGTTAATCACGATAGTCGTATAGTTGCACTAAGCTTTAGCGCACTATTAATGCTGCTGAGCAGTATGTTTTACCCTTTTATTTCTTTTAGCAGTAGTGGTATTACTCAAACTATTACTCTGCCCGACGCGGCTCGAATTTTATTTAATTATGATAGTGAACTGCTTGGCTTATTTATTGATTTGAGCATTATTGCTCTGCCTATGGGTTTGCTTCTTATTTTAATTCCTTTGCATCTTGGGCTTTTAAAAACATTACCAGAGGGCATAGCAAGGCGACTACTAAAGTTCACCCTTGCGTTAGAACCGTGGATTATGTCGGAAATATTTTTAATTGGCGTACTTGTTAGTATGGTTAAAATCATGTCGCTGGCTGATATTAGCTTTGGCACGAGTTTTTGGGCTTATGTGGGGTTTGTTATTTTATACATAGCTGCGCTTGTTCACTTAAATCGCCCACGCTTATGGGCTCAAATAAAGCCTGTAAAAGTACTCGAAGGCGCAGAGCATGCTAAACGTGCAATAGATGAAAATATTAAAGCCTGCCATGTGTGCCATCAACTATGTACCGGTAATATTTGTCAGCGTTGCCATACAAAAACGCACGTTAGAAATCCTTACAGCGTACAAAAAGCAGCAGCTTGGCTAATTACCTCTGTTGTTTGTTATATTCCAGCTAATGTTTTGCCTATTATGCATACCACTAGTCTTGGGGATGAATCCCCTTCAACTTTAATTGGTGGTGTTATTACTCTTTGGAAAAGTGGCTCCTACCCTATTGCCGCTATTATATTTTTAGCCAGCGTTGTGGTGCCACTTGCTAAAGCTTTTGTATTGAGCTTTTTATGCTTTATGGTAACGAGACCTGCCAATAGACATACAAAAAGTTACACCCGAATTTATCAACTTACTGAATTTATTGGAAAATGGTCGATGATAGATGTATTCGTGGTTGCTATTTTAGTTGCCTTAGTTCAACTGGGTAATTTAATGTCAGTAACACCAGGATTAGGCATTGTATTTTTTACAGTTATGGTAATATGCCAAATGATGGCTGCCCATGCCTTTGACCCACGCTTGTTGTGGGATTCCCCTAAAAACAAAAAATCAGAGAACAAAGCATGACCGAAACTGCCGAAATAACAAAAGAACCGAAAATTTCCGCTATCTGGATCATTCCGGCAATTGCGCTGTTAGTGGGCATGTGGATGTTATACCAATACCAAGCAAATAAAGGCCCTACAATTTTTATCGAAATGCCACAAGCTGAGGGCATTATTGCAGGTAAAACTGAAATAAAAGTGCGCAGTGTAAAAATAGGTCAAATTGATCATGTTCGACTATCAGACACCCAAGACAGCGTTATTGCCCGTGCGCAAATAGACAAAAACTACAATAACTTATTAACCGATGATGCCAAAATTTGGGTCGTAAAACCACGCATTGATGAAACGGGTATTAGCGGAATGAGCACGCTATTGTCTGGTGTATATTTAGAGTTTTCACCCGGTGAAAGTAAAGAGCTAAAAGAGCGTTTTAAATTACAAGACGAACCCGCCCTCATTGGTAAAGATGTGAAAGGTGGCCGTTTCAAATTAATGAGTTACAACGCTGAAGTGCTTGATGTGAGTACCGGTATATTTTTCAAAAATTACAAAATAGGGCAAATAGAAACCGCCACTTTTGATTGGGAAAACCAAGCAATGAAGTACGGCGTATTTATTAAAGAACCTTATCAAAATCTCATCACCATGAACTCTATTTTTTGGGTGAACGCAGGGATTGAAATTGACCTATCTGCCGATGGCATCAATATTAATACGGGCTCTTTAAGTAAACTTTTAAAAGGCGGTATTTCGGTTGGCTTACCTGAGCAACAGGCCCCGGGTGAAATAGCACAAGATGGGCATAGCTTTTCATTAAGCCAAAGCTATAAAGAAGCGCTAGAAGAGCGCTTTTACGATTTTGATTACTACCTCATTGAATTTGAACAATCAGTTCGAGGACTACGCACAGGTGCTCCTGTCGAATATAGAGGTATGCGTGTAGGTACTGTTGTTGAAACCCCTGCCAATGTAATTATTGACGGTAAACCTGCCCACTTTAGAAACCATAATACGGCGGTTCCAGTACTTATAAAAGTAGAATACGGACGCTTGTATCACGACAGTGCCTCAGCTAAAGAGTATTGGCAAGGTAGTTTAAAAGGCTGGATTGAAAGTGGTATGCGCGCCTCGTTAAAGCCTGGTAATTTATTAACGGGTGCAGTATACGTTGATTTTGATATATACCCAGATGCACCGCAAGCACACCTAGGTAAACTTGTGCAGTATGATGTTTTTCCGAGTATTTCTAGCGGCATAACCGTATTAGCAGACCAAGTCTCTGACGTACTTAATAAAGTAAATAACTTAAAAGTTGAAGATAGCTTAGAACAAATGCAAGCCACATTTACCGATTACCGAGCGCTTGCTAATGAAATGCGAGAGCTGCTAAGCCAAAAAGATACACAAAACTTACCAGGCGACTTTAATCGTAACTTCGAAAAGATGACAAAAAGTATGGAGCAGTTTGAAGTAACTATGCGCCAATTTGATAAAACCATGGCCAGTTACCAAGCAGGTTCTGAACTTCATCATCAAATACAGCAAACATTAAAAGAGTTTAAACGTTTAAGTGAGGGCCTACAGCCTCTAACTCGCGGATTAAACGAACAACCTAATATGCTAATTTTTGATAAATCATTACCAGCAGATCCAAAACCAAGGAAGCAATAATGAAATCGTTATTTTTAACTGCAAGTTTATTATTACTATTGGCAGGTTGTAGTTCATCAATACAAACTGCCACACAGTATTATCAGTTTGAGCAGCCTATTGGTGCATCGTCTCGAAATGTGACAGACACAGACGCACAATTAAGAATACAAACAGTTGTACTTAGAGGTGCTCTAAATAATTTAGGTATTGCTATGAAAATAGATAGCAACCAAATTCATGCTGCTAATTACAACTTGTGGGGCGAATCGCCGGATGTAATGCTTACTACAACAGCCCAGCAAGCTCTTTTTAATGCTATGCCAAATTGGATGGTAATAAAGGGCTTACCGGTCATTACTGAACTCGATCAACAAACGTTTTATGAACTGGAATACGAAATTCACCACTTTAATGGCGATATGAAAGGTAATGCTGATATCTCTGGGCTTTGGCGTTTATATTACACACACCCAGAAACAGGCCGACGCCTTATAAGTATTCATAACTTTTCGCAATTGGTCCCTATTGATGATGATGGATACGACGGCCTGGTTTCGACACTTGAAGCAATATGGCTAAATATAAACCTAAATGTTGCAAAACAAATAGAACAAGCAAGACTTTAATCATTAAGTGAAAATATAATTACGGCGGTTTTATCATTATTGATAACCGCCTTGCCCTCTATTTTAAAGCCCAATTTAACAACACATTCTGCGATGCCCTATTATCTGGTGATGTTATTGCACACAGTTTTGTAATTCCAAATTCATGCTTATGGCGCAAAAGTGCGCTGGCCGCTTCAAAAACATAGCCTTTTTTTTCAAAACCACTTACAAGAGCAAAACCTAAATCAGGTTGTTGTAACGCTGCTCGCTTATAAAACCCAACAACGCCAACCACTACAGCATTATGCAAAGTAATAACGTAAGGCCCAAAGCCTTGGTATTTATGAGAAGCAATAAATGACTAGGGCCTGTTGACCTTTCAGGATTAAAATTTGTTCAATCTAGGGGCGATTTAATCGCGGCGTGAGGTTTGTAACCTAGTGGGCTAAGTAAAAACCGAGCAACAAAGAGTTAATTGCCCCTAGGTAGAACCCTTCGGGCAGCGCATGTTTGGCATTTATGCTGTGTTATCGCCTATTTATGGGGAATAACCACACTACATAGGCTCTGCCTTGCCTAAATACCAAACATACTGCTGCAAATTTAACCTCGAAAGATAAACAGGCCCTATAATATACGACTGGCATCATCAAGGGTATAAATTGCTTTATCGCCAATGTGCTTTATAAAACTAGCCTGATTAACTAGCTTAAGTAAAACAGCTGCATCAAACTCATTTGCATGGCGCAACAACAGTCGATTTGTTTTAAATACTGCGTTCAATGTAAGTTCCTCTAAAAAACTTTGTTTTGCATGTAACTTTTTGTTGACTGAAATTAAAAAGCGGATTATTTTTGCGCCGATGTTTTTACAGGCACAACAATAGCGGTTTGCACTCCTTGCACCGTCTGGCGCCAAAGCCAACGCGTTTCATTTAAACAGCTATTTAACATAACTGTTTATGTGTCCCTCCCACGCGTACAAAAGCAGTGACTTGGAAAATGATTTAACAACAAACTTATCATCTTCTTTGTTTTTGTATAAGCGGCTTGAAAATTAATTTAATTTTTATGCATGCTTTTAATTTTGTGAATACTTAAATGCTTGAACCTTCTGCGTTGAGTTTACTACCACCGTTAGTGGTGGTTGTATTGGCTGTTGTATTACGCCGCCCTATTTTATCTTTACTTATTGGTGCTTTAGTTGGTTTAGTTATAGCCGATCCTGCACAGGTACTTACTAACTTTGCGAGTACATCGCTAAAAGTAATGACAGACGAAACCATCGGCTGGCTAATACTTGTATGTGGTGGTTTTGGCGCTTTAATCGCACTGTTAGTACGCACAGGTGGCGCATCAGCTTTTGGCAAGCTAGCTCTTAAGTACACCAAAGGTAAGCGTTCATCGTTGTTCATGACCTTTTGTTTAGGTGTGGTTATTTTTATTGATGACTACTTAAATGCGCTTACTGTGGGTGAAACCATGAAACGCATTACCGATAAATTTAAAGTTAGCCGTGAGATGCTTGCTTACGTTGTTGACTCAACTGCGGCACCAATTTGTGTGCTTGTCCCTTTATCTACCTGGGCGGTATTTTTTAGTGGCTTATTGGTAGATAACGGTATTGCTGAAGAAGGCAAAGGTATTGCTGTTTATATTCAAGCTATTCCGTACATGTTTTACGCGTGGTTTGCAGTGCTTGTTGTTTTACTTGTTGTGTTGGGTGTTATTCCTGCGATTGGTCCAATGAAAAAAGCAGAACAAATGGCGCAAATTGAGCAAGCTCAAGTCGATCCAGCTCAATACAATAACGTTCAAACAGCAGATGAATACGCAGTAAAAGCAGCTGAAGAAAACTTTGAAGACGCTGATCCTAAAGGTAAATTACGTAACTTTTTAGTGCCGATTATTTTACTAATCGCATTTACTGTTTACTTTGAAATAGACGTATACAAAGGCTTACTAGCAACAATGGCGGTCACTCTCCCGTTTTATGCGCTACAAAAATTAATGAGCGTAAGTGAAATGATTGAGCGCATGCTTGATGGCTTTAAAAGTATGATCCCCGCTATTGGTACTGTTATAGCGGCGTTTATATTCAAAGACGTATGCGACTTAATTGGTTTGCCTCAGTTTGTTATTGGTAGCTTAAGCCCTTATATGACCGCAGCATATTTACCAGCCGTGGTATTTATTTCAATGGCTATTTTAGCGTTTGCAACAGGGTCGAGTTGGGGTATTTTTGCTGTATCAATTCCGATTGTTATGCCACTGGCTAATGCGGTTGATGCAAACATACCACTGGTCATTGGTGCGCTATTATCGGCTTCTTCTTTTGGTAGCCAAGCGTGTTTTTACTCAGATTCAACCGTACTCGCAGCGCAAGGCTCTGGTTGTAATTTAATGAGCCATGCCGTTACACAATTGCCTTACACGCTAATTGCTGCGGCATTAGCTGTTATAGGCTTTTTAATAATGGCTTAAATATTA
>NZ_PJBR01000252.1:0-7668 GCF_002863625.1 Pseudoalteromonas sp. MelDa3
AGCGGCATTTTATTATTCAATAAGCTTTTAAAGAGGTCTATTTAAAAACCAAATATTTTTAAATCAAAAAACTTAGTCGCCACTGTATTAATAAATATCACAGCTAAAATAACAGGAATAAACGTTGAAAGTGAAAAGTTAACGTATTTTTCCATAAAGCTTCCCGCATAATTAGGCGAACCTAAGCTTAGCTCTTGTGTTAAACGTGCTTTTTTCCAGCGGTACATTACAAACAAACACACCATTAAGCCATTAAGCGGTAAAATTGTGTCGTAAAATACATCAACAATAATATCAAAAAAGCTCTTATTAACGCCGCCATAACTGGTGAACGAAGTAAGGCTGTCAATCATACCAAACGACATTGTACATAAAATAGTAAGTACACCGGTTGAAAGTGTAAGGATGCCCAATGCTTTTTTACGGCTAATACCTTTACGGTCACTTAGTGTTGCTGTCGGTACCTCTACTATTGAAACAAGTGAAGTAATCGCTGCAAAAAATACTAATAAGAAGAATGAGAACGCAACAATAGACGCACCTACATAACCAATATCATTTTGCAGTGCTAATAATATTTTAGGTAGGTATACAAAAATCATTGATACAGACGAGTCAGAAAGTGCTGATGGGTCTGTGTTTGGATCAAAGCTAAATATAGCGGGCAACACCATTAGGCCCGCTACAAACGCAACGAGTGAGTCTGTAATAGCGACCATTTTAGCGCTACTTACAATGTCATCCTTTTTAGAAATGTACGACGCGTAAGTCATTAATATACCCATACCCAGCGATAGCGAGAAAAACGCTTGGCTTAATGCGCCATTAAGTACACTTGCACTCATCTTAGAAAAATCAGGAATAATGTAGTATTTAACACCGGCCATTGCGTTATCAAGCGTTAATACATAAGTAACTAGAGCTAGTAGCATAACTAATAAAGCGGGCATTAAAAATTTGGCGGCTTTTTCTATGCCTTGTTTAACACCACCTAACAAAATTAAGTTAACGATAATAACCACAACAGCCATATAACCAAACACAGTGTAACTATTAATAAAAACACCAAAGTGGCCAGGATCTGCAAGTAAATCTAAATTACCGAGGCCTGTTTGCGTTAAATAACCAAAGATCCAAACCGTAATCACCATATAAAATACAGCAATCATAAATGGTGTAAGCACCGCTAAAAAACCTGCTAGCTTCCATTTTTTATCGTTAGTAGATAATAGCTTGTACGAACCAAGTGGATCTTTTTGAGCGTTACGACCCATTGCCATTTCAGCCATCATGACTGGTAAACAAATGAACACGACAAATAAGGCGTAAATTAATAAGAATGCGCCACCACCATTTTTGGTAGCAGAAACCGGAAAACCAACTAAATTACCAATACCAACAGCCGAACCTGCCGCTGCCATTATGAATCCGAGACGGGAACTAAATCGTTCTCTATTTTCGCTCATGCATAAAACCTTTTTATTATTTTGTATATTTCAGCGACTCTACCAGTGTTACACAGAGATTTTCAAGCAATTACAGCTTAAAAATAAAATCGAAGTGTAAACCTGTGTAAATACGCTTTTAATTCACCAATTTTCAACGCTGTGGTAGTATTGCGTTAATCAAATTTAACAATTTTTATGAGATTCCTTATGTTGTACATGATTCACTCAACAGACGTTGAAAACAGCTTAGAGCTTAGAAAAGCAGCACGCCCGGCACATTTAGCACGCCTTAGTGAGCTTGATTCACAAAACCGTTTATTAACTGCGGGTCCGTTTCCGGCAGTCGATAGTGAAGATCCTCAAGAAGCAGGTTTTACCGGTTCATTAGTTGTTGCTGAGTTTGAGTCAATAGAAGCAGCTCGAGAGTGGGCCGCAGCTGACCCTTACGTTGCCGCTGGCATCTATGAAAATACAATTGTTAAACCTTTCAAAAAAGTGTTCCCTGCTTAAAAGTGTATTAAACCCTAAGAGCGTGTGTTGCACTGTAATTCAGGGTTTGTTCACAAGATTTTAATTAAAATTATCAGGATAAAAACGAATTTACCGTTTTTACTTGAATTTTAGTAACTTAGTTAATTAAACTAAGCGAGTCTGGTCTAGGAGTTTTCCATTATGCGCGTATTATTAAGCCTCGGTTTTATTGCTTGTGTTAGCTTAGCTAACTTTAGTCAAGCAGCAACCGCCACCCAAGCATCTCATGCTGAGGTGGACAAAAAGAAAGCCGTAATACTCGCAAAGAAAACAATTGGCGGTAAGACATTAAAGATCACTGAAAAAACAGATTTTTATACCGTACGAATACTCAAATCTGACGGCCACGTCGTTGATTTACATATTAATAAAAAAACCGGCGAAGTGAAAAAGGATTAAAAATGCGAATTTTAGTTATAGAAGACGATTTACATTTAGCAGATAACCTACGTAATGCCTTAGAAAAAGAACGTTACAGCGTGGATTTATGCCACGATGGTGAAGCAGGTCTTTTCCACATTACAGAATATCCGCTTGATATGGCCGTAGTTGATTTAGGTTTACCTAAAATAGACGGTATTGAGCTAATCAATAAAGCACGAGCACAAGGCATTACTATCCCTATTTTAATCTTAACAGCGCGCGATCGCTGGCAGGATAAGGTAGAAGGTTTAGATGCGGGTGCTGATGACTACCTTACTAAACCATTTCATGTTGAAGAACTTATTGCACGTTGTAATGCATTAATCCGTCGCAGTGCTGGTAAAGCAAATCCAGAAATGACTGCGGGTCCAATTAAAATTCATACACGTTCACAACAAGTATGGGTTGATGATAAAGAACTTAGCCTTACAGCTTACGAATATAAAGTACTTGAATACTTAATGGTAAACCCGCAAAAAGTAATTTCTAAATCAGAACTTACTGAGCATATTTACGACCAAGATTTCGACCTTGATTCAAACGTAATTGAAGTATTTGTACTACGTTTGCGTAAAAAGCTTGATCCAGAAGGCGTACTAAACCCAGTAGAAACACTACGTGGGCGTGGTTACAGGCTTAAAAGCCAGTGGTAATACCGCAAATATCGTTAAAAATAAGGCAAGGATTTATCCTTGTCTTTGTTTTATTAGTCGCACTCCCTATCTTATTTTATTCAATTGGCAAAGCGTATTACGCTTCACTTGTTGATGCGACAGAAAAAACCCTCGAGGCACAGCTCTACTCGCTAATATCTGAAGTCGACTTTACTGAGCATGGTATTATTATGCCCAGCACTATTTTAGCGCCTGAGTTAAACAGATTAAATTCAGATACCTACGCAATGATTTACCGCGATGATGACCCTGTTTGGAACTCAGAATCGGCTGTAAATTTAAACTATGTACCTCAACAAATAGAGACCAAAGCCGGTGCCGCCGACTTCAGGCGCGTGGAGTATAATAATACCGCGTACTGGCAACTTAGCCTGACTGTAATTTTAAACAACATAGATCAATCAGAACAAGCCCGCTTTATATTAGTTAAACGTAACGACGCTCTACTTCGTTTAATGGATGGCTTTAAGCAAACCCTTGTAGATTGGATGTTTATCATGGGGATTGCAATTGCAGGCCTAATGGCGATTGGTTTCATTTGGAGCGCTCGCCCACTCCAACGACTCGATAAAGAAATAAAAGCGATTGAATCGGGTGATATTCAAGAAATTAAAGGCCTCTACCCTGTGGAGCTGCAAACAATAAAAGCAGACCTAAACTTGCTACTTGAGTCGCAACAGCGCCAAAAAGAGCGCTACAGAGCCTCATTAAGCGACCTTGCTCATGCACTTAAAACACCGCTTGCGGTACTAAAATCAAGTCCATTGGCAAACGATGCCGATGCACAAGAACAACTCGACCGAATTAATGTGATGATCGAGCACCAATTAAAGCGTGCTGCAACCGGTGCATCAGACACGTGGAAAAAGCAAACACCTATTAAGCCAGTACTCGATTCAATACTCAGTGCTATGGCAAAAGTATACCGTGATAAAGATATTATTTTTACCTGCACCGTAACCGAAAAAGATTACTTTTTAGGTGACCAAACAGATTTAATGGAATTACTCGGTAACTTAATTGATAACGCCTGTAAAGCGTGTCGCTCGCAAGTAGAAATACAAGTAATCCAAAGTAAAACTCTGTGTATTGGAATTAGCGATGATGGCCCTGGTGTGCCAGAGGATAAACGTGAATCTTTACTTACACGTGGTACTCGCCTCGATACATACGAAAGCGGACACGGCGTAGGCATGGCGATTGTATCTGATTTAGTTAAGTCGTATAACGGGACGCTTACCATTACCGATGCTGATAACTTAGCCGGCGCTCAATTTATCTTAGAGTTTAATTACAATGACAAAAAGTAACTATTTATTAAAACTAACTGCCATTGTGCTATTAACCACAAGCCAGTACAGCTTTGCAGATGAAGCATGTACTTTAGCCGCTAAAGCAACAACCGATGAAGCTAAGCGGTATATTCAATGCCTAGATAGCCAGATCGATAAAGCAAAGCAAGCACAAGGCAGTTGGATACAAAAGCGCAAATATGAGCTAACTAAATCACAAGAAAGCACAGGCAATACGCAAGTATTGCCGTTATTTATGCGCAGCATTAAAAATAACGAAAAGTACCTTGAGAGTGCCTGCCAATGGCGTTACTTAATAAAACTTCCTAATGCGACAACAGCGGCCATTAGCTATAAACTCTGTGAAATTGAGCTTATAAATCAATTTACAGAATCACTAAAACACCCATTTTAACGTAACTTAAGCGCACTAAACTAGTTATACCAACCTGCATAAATCTTTGATCAATTTAACGAATTAAATTGCACTATAACGTCGTTAAAAATTTTTTATTTAGAACAACTAGATACAAAAATTTTTGCCTAGTTCTAGCGTAATTTTCTTAACGTTAAATAGACCTCGTATATAAGCAGATTGGTATTACGTTTCACTACTCGTTCCCTTTAGCCTACTTGACAATTTATTCATATCAAAACAAACTACCTACTAGTAGATTGCTAAATAGCTAATAGGTAAACAAATGACTAAACCAGTAATAATTATAGGTGGCGGACTGGCCGGCTTATACAGTGCGTATAAATTACAACTGCTTAATATTGAGTACTTATTACTGGAAGCTAAATCGCAATTAGGCGGCCGAATTTTTGCTGCGCAATCACCAATAAATAACGATGTTAGTTTTGATTTGGGTCCTACGTGGATATTTCCTCACCAACCAAAAATCCAAGCTTTAGTAAAGTCACTCCACTTAAGTATATTTGAGCAATACAACAAAGGTGATGTGTTATATCAAGCACCTAACTCCAAGCAGCCTCAACAAATTGCAGGTGCTGGAGATATGCAGTTATTTAGGCTTAAGCACGGCATGAATACCTTAATAACTGCCTTATACGAGCAACTTAACCCTGATTCAGTGTTATTAGAACACAATGTTACTGAGCTTAAAAAAGGTGATAATAACTGGCAAATTACAGTTAATCACTTAGGTAATATAAAGCACTTTACTACTGAAAAACTAATTTCAGCTATTCCTGCTCGTATGGTTACAACACACTTAACACCTGAACTATGGGCTACTCCAACGCTCATAAACCGTCTTAGTAGTGTACCTACATGGATGGCAGGACAAGCCAAATTTATAGCTACTTTTGAACATGCATTTTGGCGTGATAAAAACTTATCAGGACAATGCTTTAGTCGCGTAGGCCCAATGGTCGAAATTCACGATGCCAGTGCTGAAGATGGCAATTACGCCGCATTATTTGGCTTTATAGGTGTGCCCTACTTATCACGAAACCAAGTAACTAAAGAGCAATTAATTCAAGCCTGTGCCCAGCAGCTTAGCTACTTTTATGGTAAAGATGCTGAAAAGGCAACGGGGTATTTTATTAAAGACTGGGCAGACGATAAGTTTGTAGCTAATAGAGACGATCAAACTCAGCCTTCGCAGCACCCAGAATTTGATTTTTCAGGCTTAGATGAGCAATTAAATAACTTGAACATTCATTTTGTAGCGAGTGAGTTTGCAAAACAAGAAGCAGGATATTTAGAAGGCGCAATAAACGCGGTGGATGACGCTATTAAATTGTTTGTTAATTAATAGCCCTGTATTTACTGATAACTTAACCATCAAGGGCTTTAATTTTACAGCCCTTGATAGTTATAGATGTTAGTTATTTTTAGCAACGTCTTCGCCACTGCCTAGTAGAGTGGCAACCCACTTACCTTCAGCACTGGCTTCTAAGCCTATTTTTACAATCATAGTTAAGGGCACAGATAAAAGCATACCCACAGTACCTAATAACCAGCCCCAAAATATTAATGATAAAAATACCACTAGCGTTGAAAGACCCAGCCCTTTGCCCAAAAACTTAGGCTCTACAATATTGCCCATCACCGTATTTATTGTTAAATAACCTGCAGCAACCAATCCCGCAATTAACGGACCTTGAGTAATAAGCGCAAGTAATACAGCCGGTACAGCCGCAATAATTGACCCAATATTAGGAATGTAATTGAACATAAATGCCAATACCCCCCACAGCACAAAGTAGTCAACGTCTAAAATCCATAAGTAAAACGCAGCAATAATACCCGTACCTAAACTTACTAGTGTTTTAATTGCCAGATATGAATTAATAGACTCTAAAAAGCGGTCAATTTGCTTCATTTTGCTATCGGGATCTTCAAGTGCCATGTGTATTTTTTTGCTCAGCATTGGCCCTTCAAACAACATAAAAACAACGGTTAAAATAATTAAAAACATGTTTGCCATTACGCCACCTAAACCGGTGAGCATATTAGTGGCTACATCAACCATTTTACCTGGGTCGAACATATTGATTAACTGTTCTTTATTAATCAGTATGTTGTATTGAGATGCTAAATCTACAAGCCATACAAATTCTTCTTTGAGTTGTGTTTTATACTCAGGAAGTTGCTGCGAAAAATCGTTTATTGATTGCCCTACAAGCCCGCCAAGGCTTACACCTAAGCCAACTATAATAAGCACTACCAACATAACAGCAATCCCTTTAGGAATTCGGTAGCGCGCAAAAAACTTGATAAGCGGATTACAAATAATGGCAATAAACGCCGCCAAAATAAACGGAATAATAATTACACTTGCCGCTTTTATCCCCGCGAGTACGACCACTAAGGAAGCAAAAACTATTAAGCTTTTATTTACTCCAGTTAAACTTGCCAATTTATTAATCCTTTTATTAATGATATGGCTTTAGTGTAAGGCAAAAGGTAATTAAATGAAATAATTACGAAGTGATCATAAAAGCCTGTTTTACGTATAAATTTGCAAAGCTGTTTGCTAGCGAGTATGTTTTTTAATCACTTGCTACTATTTTATTGTAAGGATTAATAATGCATATATTTGTTACTGGCGCGACGGGATTAATTGGTAAGCACTTATGCCCTTTTTTACTTCATCATAATACTGTTACTGTGCTTAGCCGAAACCCGACTAAAGCAAACGTATTATTGGGCCATAAAGTTAAAGCCGTAAGCAATGTCAATGCAGTAGATTTTAACACTGTTGATATTATTATTAATTTAGCTGGCGAACCTATTGTAAATAAACGCTGGAGCGACAAACAAAAGCAAAT
>NZ_PJBR01000253.1:0-7598 GCF_002863625.1 Pseudoalteromonas sp. MelDa3
TTTGGTATATCGCTAGACGACTTTGGTGTTGGTTTTACTAATATGAATCAGCTTCGAAATCTTCCTTTTACTGAAATTAAGATAGACCGCTCACTTATTAGCCATATAGAAACAGATTTATTTTCTCAAGTGGTCGTAAGTTCGTTATTTAATATTACGAGTAAAGATAATTTAGACTTAGTAGCAGAAGGCGTTGAACGCCCAGAAGAGCTTGTTTATTTAAGGCATTATAGAAGAAAACTAGCCATACAAGGTTTTTTATTTAGCCGCCCTAAACCACAAGATGAATTTATATCTTGGGCTAAAGATTGGCTGAAAACTGATGGCAACCCCGCTTAAAGCGGTATTAATATTTAATCGGGGCTGGTTAACTAATTATCACCCCGAGTGTGTTTATCTTCTTCACTGACTATATGCGCACTGCTTGCTAAACGTTTGTGCCAACGCTGCCTTGCTACTGCGCGCATATTAGTAGATTGGTCACGCTCATCTACAATCTCTAGCCCCATTAAAGCTTCAATCATATCCTCTAGCGTTACAATACCTTGCACGTCACCGTACTCATCTACAACTAGGCATATATGCGTGCGCTTTGTTAAAAGAGTTTGCAGTAACGACGATACATTTTGAGAACTCGGCACCGTATAAATAGGCTTAATCAATTTGCTAATTTTGTAATCGGTACCTAAACGGTGAAATGCCAGCATAATATCGTTTTTATGCACAAACCCAACAATATCGTCGCTGTCTTTATCAAATACCAATATACGAGAAAATGACGACGAGCCGTGATCGTTTAAATACTGATTTACTGTTAAGTCTTTGTGGATTTTAAAAATTACAGTTCGAGGCGTCATTAAGTCGCATAATTTTGCATGTCTAAAATGCAATAAATTACGAATTATTTCGGACTCATCCTGATGTAATGCACCCGACTCCGTACCTATATCAGCCATTGCCTCTATCTCTTGACGAATATAGTAAGCCTCATCGTGCTTTGGACCCATTAAATTTGTTAGCTTTTGTGCAAACCATACAAAAGGCTTTAGCGATATAACTAAAAACCTCAAAGCGTAAGTAACACTTGGCGTTAGAGCTCGCCAGTAATTAGCCCCCAGGGTTTTAGGAATAATTTCAGAAAGGATTAATACGAGGAATGTCATAATGGCTGATGCAATACCTACAGCCGCATCGGAAAACACGACAGCTGCCTGTGCGCCTACCCCAGCAGCACCCGCAGTATGGGCAACCGTATTTAAAGTTAAAATAGCAGCTAAAGGCTGATCTATATTGTTTTTAAGTTTTTCGAGCTGTTTAGCAAGCTCAGGGTGCTCTTTCCTAAGTGATGCAACATAGCTGGGCGAAATACTTAATAACACAGCCTCCATCACAGAACATAAAAACGAAATAACAATCGCCACTACCATATAAACTATCAGTAAAGTCACTTTCTCTCCTCTATATTGGATATGTGAGCATGGTATCAATACATGCTATATTTGGCCAAACTTCCAATAATAATAGGCATAATAATGAAATTTAGCGCACCATGGTGTCATCAAAATAAGCTATTTAGGTACGCAGCGACTCTTTTGACGCTTAGCAGCTTAAGCTTTGCTGCAATAGCTGCACCATTGGATAAATCAAAAATTCAGTTTATTGGCCCACTTGCCGAAGACATGCAGTTAAAGCCTTTTCAAACACCTCATGGCAATGCCATTATTAATAACCTATTGCCGCAGCTACAAGCAGACTCAGATAGTTTTTCTGTATTTGGGAAAAAACAAAACTGGCAGCCGTTTAATAAAATCAATGCGCTCACTTTAGGTGGGTTACAGGCACTAAAATTTAATATTGAAACAACCCGCTTTACACAAGGTACGCTTACCTTAAAAGGGATTGAGCAAGGTCAGTTATTTATTAATGGCGAACTACAAACAGGCGATAAAAATAGCTATAAGTTAGCTTTAAATAACAGTACTCACTCTATTTTAATAGTAGTCCAACAAGTAGCTAATTGGCACGACGTAATGCTTGATTTTGCACCTAAAAGCGATGTTGATAAAATTACGCTTAGCGCCTCACAAACAAAACGCTTATCTGCAAAACAATTGTTTGATGCCCCTACAATCAGCCAATTATCACTCGCACCTAATGCTAAGCAGTACGTTACTACTACTCGCACTTATAGCGATAAAACACAAAACCAAGCAAATACAGTTACTGTACTTAAAGATTCAGATAATCAAACGCTTTATCGCTTCGAAGCAGGCCAACCAAGTAACATTATTTGGAGTCCAGATAACCAATATTTAGTGTATTTGTTAAATGGTGAACTTAAACAACTTAGCCGTAAAAACTTCTCAATAAAAACATTAGCAAACGATTTAGAAGGAGCCAATGGCTTTACCTTTTATAACGACACCAGTCTTTTGTTTAGCTGGTCTAAATCACCTGAGAGCACTAACAGCTTAACCAAGCACTATAAAGGTCTACAAGATCGTTGGTCGTATGCACGTACCACCAGCCAAATTTACATGCTTGATACTAAAAGTGGTTTAACAAAAGCACTTAGCCAAGGTCCTCTTTCTTACAGCCTTGAAGATTCAAATAGTAACCGTGGCAAAATATTAATGAGCCGCCCAGTAATGGCAATGCAAGCATCAACCCACCCTGAAACAGAGTTAGTCGAACTCGATTTAAAATCAAACAAGCTTTCATCGCTTGGTAAATTCAAAACATTTAATTTAGCCAAATACGCAAATAAAGATATTTATGTAATTGCAGGCCCTGACTTTAAAAATGGCGCAGGCAGAGTTCTACCAAAAGCAATGCTTGCTAATAACTACGACGGGCAACTTTACCTACTTACTGAAGGTGGTAAAAACGTAAAAGCACTTAGTAAACAATTCGATTCTGCTATTGGCCAACTGCAAGTTTTAGAAAACGGCGATGCGCTCATAAAAGTAACAGAGCAAGACACTCAACAACTTTACCTATTTGATTTAAGTAAACAACGCTTAAAAAGTTAAATACAGGATTGGATATTGTTGAACAATTTAGCTACTCACACGACCGTAATACCGAAATTTTATTAAGTGGCACTAACGCTTTAGCGCCACAACAGCTAAAGCGCCTTAACGTAAGTAAAAATAAAACAGATTTAATATGGGATTCAAAACCAAGTAGCTATGCAAATACACGACTCCCTACATTAGAGGAGTTTAATTTTAAAAATAAACATGGGGTTGAAATAACTGGCCGCGTTTATATTCCTAGCAATTTAGATAAAACTAAAAAGCACCCGGCGCTCGTGTATTACTACGGCGGCACTTCACCAGTTACGCGTGGTTTTACAGGTCGTTACCCGTTTAACTTATGGGCAGAAAATGGCTACGTTGTTTATGTAGTACAACCTACTGGCGCAACAGGGTTTGGACAAAAGTTTTCAGCGCAGCATGTTAATGCCTGGGGCGACTTCACCGCAGACGATATCATCGAAGGCACGCAAGCCTTTTTAAAAAAATACAACTATGTTGATAGTGAAAAGGTAGGGAATTTAGGGGCATCATACGGTGGCTTCATGACCATGTTATTGGCAACTAAAACCGATATATTTAGTGCTTCAATAGCTCATGCGGGTATTTCTAATATTACCTCGTATTGGGGTGAAGGTTGGTGGGGCTATTTATATTCAGGCGAAGCATCAAAAAATAGCTTTCCGTGGAATAACCCTGAGCTTTACAGCCAGCACAGCCCTGTATTTCATGCCGACAAAGTAACAACTCCTATGTTACTTCTTCATGGTGATAGCGATACCAATGTACCTGTAGGCGAAAGTTTAACCATGTACACTGCGCTTAAATTACTTAATAAGGACGTGGAGTTAATAGAATACAAAGGCGCCGACCACCAAATTTTTGCACGCGATAAACGATTTGATTGGTGGAACACCATGCTTGCATACTTTGATAAAAAGCTAAAAGAGGAACCTCAATGGTGGGACTCAATGTATAAAAATGACTGAGTCTAAACCTTTAAAATAACGACTTAATACAGATTTATTAATAGTAGTATTAATTATTTAGCACCTTTTAATTAGTTTAAAGGTGCTAACCTCATCCTCTAATAACGTCTTATACACCTTTGAAATATTAAGTTACTTAAAACTAATAAACCCCCTTCTCAGCATTTACCTAATGGTGCTACCATACAGAGCTATAAGCATTCAAAATAAAGTACTATGGCTATTAATGTTTTATTGGTTGAAGACGATGAACTACTCGTTAAACGCATCCAAAATCACTTTGCAGATACCGAATTTACAATAGAGGTAGACCCAACTGGCGCTGATGCACTTAACATTGTAAGGCAGCGGGTAAACCTGCGCGGTGCTATATCATTAGCCATAATTGACATTGTTTTGCCAAAGCGCGATGGGCTTCAGCTCGCAAAAGAATTAAACACACTTACCGATATTGGCGTTATTGTATTATCGAGTCGTGACTCCCAAGCCGATCGTATTGCAGGCCTTGCACAAGGTGCTGACGACTATATTTGTAAGCCTGTCGATTTACTTGAGTTAGAACTTCGCATGCGCGCGCTCTATAAGCGTGTTGCCGTTAACCTAGAAGACGACGAAAGCGAAGAGTTTATAGAATATGCTGACTTTAAGCTTCACCCCGATAACCGCACATTAATTACTGCTGCAGGCGTTGAATCACGCTTAACTGAAGCCGAACATAAAGTGCTTATTTGCTTAATTAGTAATGCGGGTAAAGCCACATCCCGTGAAAAAATATCAGAAGAAATAGGCCAGCCCGATTGGAGTCCAAACGATCGTACTGTTGATGTGCTGATTGGTCGTTTACGTAAAAAATTAAATGACGAAAAAGATCAAAAACGCATTGTTACCGTACGCGGTAAAGGCTATATGCTCTCTATTTAATATTTAGTTAATTGCGCAATAAGGCGCTCAAATGCGCGGTAATTAAGTGCCTCTTTAAGCTCATTTAAACTAATGTTTTCAGCGCCTTTTAAATCACTAATAGTACGCGCCACTTTAATCACTCTATGATAAGAGCGTGGCGATAAAGACAACTTCTCGCTTGCTCTGGCTAAAAACTGCAACTCTGCTGGCGCTAGTACACAGTGCACACTCATTTCTTTATTATTAAGCCTCGCATTAACCTTACCTTGGCGTTTTAGCTGTAGGTAATAAGCCGCTTCAACTCTTGCTCTAACCTCAGCACTACTTTCCTCTGGCTGAGTACTTTGTAGTTCAACGCTCGTTAGACGAGGCAGTTCTATTTGCAAATCAATACGGTCAATAAAAGGTCCTGATACTCGCGATAAATAACGCATAACTTGATCGGGAGTTGCCCGCTTATCAGTATGGCTCCCTGTTGGGCTTGGATTTAATGCTGTAATAAGCTGAAACTGCGCCGGAAACTCCATTTGCCTAGCTGCACGTGAAATAGTAACTGTACCGGTTTCCATTGGCTCACGCAGTGAATCAAGTACCTTACGCTCGAATTCCGGTAACTCATCTAAGAAGAGCACACCGTTATGTGCCAGAGAAATTTCACCAGGTTTGGGATTCGAAGAGCCCCCCACCAAGGCAACAGCTGAACAAGTATGATGTGGATTACGAAATGGCCGCTGTCGCCAATTAGTTAAATCTATGGATTGCCCAATAATAGAGTAAAGCGCAGCTGTCGAAATAGCTTCATCGTCCGACATAGTAGGCATTATAGTTGCCATTCGCTGGGCCAGCATCGATTTACCAGTACCTGGAGGGCCTAAAAATAATAAATTATGCCCGCCAGCTGCAGCAATTTCGAGTACTCGCTTTGCACCGGGCTGACCTTTCACATCGCTTAAATCAAGTAAAAAGTCAGGGGCTTGTGTGCAGTCGGGATATTCTATATTTAATGGTAAGGGTTGTTGATTAAGTAAATCCCCCCACACTTCTTGAATAGAGCTTACGGCTTTGCGTTTAACGCCATTAACTAGGCTTGCTAGGCTGTCGTTTGCAAGAGGTAAAAAGCAGCAACGATCTTGCTCTTTTGCAGCAAGTACCGAAGGTAAAATAGCGTTTACACCACGCACCTCACCATTAAGAGCAAGCTCACCATAAAACTCGTACTTGTGAATATCAGGACACACTATTTGCCCAGAGGCGACTAAAATACCCACCGCAATAGCAAGATCAAACCGTCCGCCATCTTTTGGCAAATCGGCAGGGGCTAAATTTACAGTTATTCGTTGATCGGGAAAACCAAATTGTGAGTTTTCGAGTGCGCTACGTACTCTATCTTTTGATTCTTTAACGGACGCTTCGGGCAGGCCTACTATATGAAAAGCGGGTAAACCATTTCCTAGGTGAACTTCTACAATAACTTCAGGGGCATTTATACCCACTTGAGCACGAGAAAATATACGAGCTAACGACATTCCTTATCCTAGTAAATGGTGTGATTACACCAGTTTAGTCAGGATATTTAAAAACGTGTAATGTGATTTGCCATTTTATAGCAGCTAAACGAAGTAATAAGGTCATTAACATACCTAATACCATCGCCATTTCGGTTACTAACGAAAAACTAATGCCAAGCGTATAAACAGTGCCACCCGCTATACAGGTAATAGCGTAAAGCTCACCTTTTAATAGCATAGGGATCTCGCGTGCAAGCACATCTCGAATTAATCCACCAAAGCAGCCTGTAATTACAGCCATAATTACCGCTGTCATATCGGGCATACCAACAAGCTGCGCTTTTTGCGCCCCCATTACTGCAAAAAAAGCTAAACCAAACGCATCCGCTGTTTGTAAAATATAATGAGGTATCGGCTTTTGTTTATTTATAAGGCGTGTTGTAACAAATACTGAAGCTAGTATGGCAAAAAAGTAACTTTGATCGTGTAACCAAAACACTGGAACATCTAAAATTAGATCTCGCACTGTACCACCACCAATAGCAGTTACCGTCGCTAAAACTACGACTCCAAAGCCATCCATTTTTTTTTCGTACGCTAGCAAAGTGCCCGACACAGCAAACACCGCAATGCCTATTAAATCAAACCAGTGATAAAGTTCTGTCATGTGATGTGTATTGTTACTTAAAATCTTTTAACCGTTTTAACATAAAATACTCTTTTTTAAAAAATAAGTTATTTGTTAAACGTCACAGATATTAGAGTAAAGTCATTAAATAAAGCAGAATATAAGGTATTTTATCAAACTGCTGACACAAAAATCACTCGATAAAGAGTGCGATTTTGTTTTAAATTTTTAGATATTTAATTTCAGTGGTTGCGGGAGCTTGGGTTTGTAAAAAGCGAACCGACGACCTTCGCTTACTTATGCAGAGTATTTTGCGTAGTAACGGTGAGTTTTATAATTATAGGAATTCATTAAACTGCAGACGCAAAAAATCACTCGATAAAGAGTGCGATTTTGTTTTAACTTTTTAGGTATTTAATTTCAGTGGTTGCGGGAGCTTGAGTTTGTAAAAAGCGAACCGACGACCTTCACTTACTTGTGCAAAGTATTTTGCGCAGTAACGGTGAATTTTATAATTATAGGAATTCATTGA
>NZ_PJBR01000254.1:0-7581 GCF_002863625.1 Pseudoalteromonas sp. MelDa3
GTTAACTGCTTTACTTACGTCTGCTTGAGAATGGCGTACATCGCCCGCTCTAAAATCTCGGTAGATTGGCTCTTGCGTCGTCTTTATATCGCATTCTTTGAGTGCAGACTGTATTGCTTTGTATAAATCATTAAGTGTTGTACGGTCGCCCACAGCTACATTATATACGTTATCTTTAGCTTCATCTTCTGCTGTTGCGGCAAGTATATTCATTTGCACAGTATTTTCGATAAAACAAAAATCGCGACTTGTTTCCCCATCACCATTAATAAATACATCTTCGCCTTTGATCATATCGGCAGTCCACTTAGGAATTACTGCAGCATAAGCTCCATTAGGATCTTGACGTTGACCGAAAACATTAAAATAACGTAAACCTATGGTTTTAAAGCCATACGTTTTTGCATAAACACCTGCATATAGCTCATTAACATATTTAGTTACTGCGTAGGGAGAAAGTGGATTACCAATGTTTTCTTCTACCTTAGGTAATGCAGGGTGGTCGCCATAAGTAGAGCTACTTGCAGCATAGGTAAAGCTTTTTACTTTAGCCTCTTTCGCCGCTTGTAACATATTTAAAAAACCAGTGATATTAGCAGCATTTGTTGTAATAGGATCGGCAATTGAACGCGGTACTGAGCCGAGCGCTGCTTGATGCAGTACATAGTCGACACCTTCACCGTTATTAGCTAATGCTGTTTCGCAATCTTGATAATTGCGAATATCGCCTTCAATAAAGCTAAAACCTTGCCACTGCTCAGAAGTAACTAAGCTTTTTACTTCATCAAGATTATGCTGGTGACCGGTTGCAAAGTTATCAAGACCCACCACTTTTTGATTCAATTTTAATAAATGCTCTAAAAGATTTGAGCCTATAAAACCAGCAACACCAGTTACTAGCCAGGTTTTTGGAGAAGAAAGTAATTCTGTTTTAATTTGTTCGTAACGAGTCATGGTTGTCCTTTAAAGTTTTGATACTGAACACTAACAACATTTAAGTTATTAATTGTGCATGGCGTATGCAGTCTAATTTAAGAGCGCGGGATAAACCCGCGCCTACAAAGCTATAAACGCATATCTACACTTTGTTTTGGTAGTACGTACTTTAAGTCGTAAAGTACGTGTTCTGCTTTACCTAGTGCACGAATTTGCTCTGCGCCCATTTCTTTAAATTCGTTATGACCTACAGCAAGAATGATTGCATCGTAATTATTAGGCTTATGTTCGTTAGTTAAACTTAAACCATATTCATGTTGAGCTTCATCGTTTGAGCACCATGGGTCGACTATATCAACATTAATGTTATATTCTTTAAGTTCACTGACTATATCAACCACTTTTGTATTACGTAAGTCTGGACAATTTTCTTTAAACGTTAAACCCATTATTAATACGTTTGCACCGTCTACATGGATACGTTTTTTAAGCATGTTTTTAACCAGTTCTGATACTACATGTTTACCCATACCATCGTTTAAACGGCGACCGGCTAAAATCATTTCTGGGTGGTAACCTACACTTTGTGCTTTATGTGTTAAGTAGTACGGATCAACACCAATACAGTGTCCGCCAACTAATCCTGGGCGAAATGGTAAGAAGTTCCATTTAGTGCCGGCCGCTTCTAATACTTCGAGCGTATCGATACCTAACTTATTAAAAATAATAGATAGCTCATTAATTAAAGCTATATTTACATCGCGCTGCGTATTCTCAATTACCTTTGCAGCCTCAGCTACTCTAATAGAGCTTGCTTTGTGTGTGCCGGCCGTAATTACTGATTTATAAAGTTGATCTACTTTTTCAGCTATTTCTGGATTCGAGCCTGATGTCACTTTTAATATGTTAGTTACACGGTGTTCTTTATCACCCGGGTTTATACGCTCTGGAGAATAACCAGCAAAAAAGTCTTTATTAAATACAAGTCCAGATACACGCTCTACTACTGGTAAACACGCTTCTTCTGTTGCACCTGGGTATACTGTTGACTCATAAATTATTATGTCGCCTTTTTTAACTACTTTACCTAGCATTTCACTGGCTTTAATAAGTGGTGTTAAATCAGGTTGTTTATGCGCGTCAATAGGGGTTGGCACTGTAACAATATATACATTACAGCTTTCAAGATCTGACACTGTGTAAGAAAAATTAAGTTGCGGGGACTGTTTAAGCTCTTCGTCACTTACTTCAAGTGTTGAGTCGTGGCCGGCTTGTAGCTGTGCAATTCGACCTTGGTTAATATCGAAACCTGTTACTGGGAATTTTTTACCAAACTCAACTGCTAATGGGAGGCCTACATAGCCTAAACCTATAATGCCAATTTTTAGGTCCGTTAATGAATCGTGCATAAATGTACTCTCTTTGCTTGGTTATCGAGCTTCGAGCTTTAGGCTTCGAGCTTCGTAAAATTAAATATTAAAACTGGTTTCAAGTTAAAACGCGCTATAAAAAACGAGTATCAAGACATATACTCGTGGGTAAAAGGCACGTTTTTATAATTTATTTGAGTGGGTTATCATTCATTTTTTAATGATAAAAACGCTCTAAATTTACTAAATTAGACCGCAATAGCTCACCACTAAATTGCATTTTAGCAATTTTATATCTCACTGTTCTTACAACCCACTGAGACACTTTTTTCTAAAATGAGACAGTCAATTTAGACTATCTCTTTGTAATACCTTGTTTTTGTACTTTTTATAAAAAGTGCCCAATAGGCCCCTTATTTTTTATCACTTGTATATTCGTAGTTGTAATAACCATAATATCCATATGCATTACTTGCTTTTTTAACTACGCCATTAAACACGACACCTTTTACATCTATGCCATTTTGCTCAAAGCGATTGCGAGTAAGTTCTATCTCACGTACGTGATTCTGACCAAAGCGGGTTACAAGTAATGTAGTGCCGCTGTGCGCACTAACAAGTACCGGATCTGTTACCGCTAAAATTGGTGGTGTATCTATCAATATTATGTCGTAATTAGCAGTTACTTCTTCAACTAATTTGCTAAAATTACTGTGCATTAATAACTCAGAAGGATTTGGAGGTATTTGCCCGCGAGTAATTACACTAAGCCCATCAACCTTGGTCTTTTTTGTAACTTGTTCCAAGTTTAAACGCCCCGATAAGTAATCGCTTAGGCCATCTGCTGCCTCTAGCCCAAATTGTGTTTGCAAGTAACCCTTGCGCATATCTGCATCTATAATAAGAACCTTCTTACCGCTTTGAGCAAGAACACTTGCTAAATTAACCGATATAAATGATTTACCTACACTTGGGCTTGGACCTGATATAGCTATAATATTATTTTTAGCCTCCATCATCGCAAAGTGTAAGCTAGTTCGCAGGCTGCGCAGTGCTTCAATAGCGAGATCGGCTGGGTTATCAAGCGCTAATATACTTTTGGGTTTATTCGTTTTATTTTTACGCGCACGTTCAGCAAAGCCGCTTAGCTTATCTTGATAATCGGAGTGCGGTACACTTGCGTATACCGGCAAGCCTAGCGCTTCAATTTCTGCTGGGTCTTCAACCCCTTTATGCATTGCTTTTTGTATAAGTACAACTGCCACCGCTAACATACCACCCAGCATAGTAGCCATAACCACTATTAATGCTTTTTTAGGCTTAACTGGCTTACTTGTATTGACTTCGGCGAAGTCAATAATACGTACATTACCCACAGTGCCCGCGCGTACGATGTCTAGCTCTTGTGTTTTGCTTAATAACAATGTGTAAATTTGGTTGCTAACTTCAACATCACGCTTTAGACGTAATAACTCTTGTTGAGTTTCTGGTAGGTTACCTACCTCACCAACAAGCTCTTGTTTTTGGCTTTCAACCGCCTCTATTTGTTCCAATATACCTTGATATGAAGGATGATCTTTTTTGAATTTTCGACCAAGTTCTAAGCGTTTCAAATTTAGTTCTTGCAGCTTTGTCTCTAGCTTTACGACTTGCTCAAGCACACCTTGCGTCTCAAGAGTTATGTTTATTGACTGACGCTTTATTTGGTAGTCATTAAAGCGTTGCTCTGCGTATTCAAGCTGTTTCTTAATTTCAGGTAATTGTACTTCTAAAAATTCAAGCGACTTTTGCGCCTCTGCGCTATTACGCTCAACATTGCGACGTACATAAATAGCAGCCACTTTATCAAGTACTTTTTCGGCATAGCTCGGTTTAGTACTTTGTAAGCTTAAATTTATTATGCCAGAGTCTTTGCCTTTTTCGCTTGCGCCAATTGCAGTTTGTAAATCTAATATAGTATTAAGGCGATCTTTACGGCTAATAATAAACTCGGTACCTGGACGTGCGTTTAAAGTGCGAACTGTTAAGTTAAATTTACCACTTGCAAGCTCTTCACCTACTTTTCCCGCTAATACTTGCTCACCATCACTATCTAAAAGAGCAAGGCTATTATTATTTTTCGCTACTAAGGTAAAACTTTGATTAACTGCAAAATGCGGAACATTAAACCTAAATATGTTTATACTTTCACCACCCCATGCGTAACTTTTGGCTCCGAAGCTTGGCTCAGCTAAGTCTCCATCTTTCATTGGAGTAAATTTACGGTAACTACGACTGCCAATAAACGGGAATAATTTAGGCTCTGCAATTACATCAAGCTTTAGCGTATCAACTGCTTCACCTATTATGCTTCGCGATTTTAGTAGTTCTATTTCAGTTACTGCAGCTGATGTACTTTCAAACATGCCAGCCATATCATCGAAACCAGGAACTGATGCACTGCCATCTTCCACCTGTATCATAGCTGTTGCTTGGTAAACAGGTGTGCTTAATACGGCATATACAACACCTATAAACATAAACACTGCAGTTACACCCACTATAAAATATTTGCGATCGAGCAATGCACCTAATAATGCCATTAAATCGATTTCTTGCGTCGGTTGTGTGGTGTTATTTGTGCTTTTATTCTTCGCGCTACTAGAGCTATTGTTCGGCTGGGTATTCATTAAATTAGCCATTCCTTATAAATACTTTTGCCAAGCGCTACAGGCGCTATCGATTAGAGTGTATACGTGCTCAAAAGCCTCTTGGCTTTGCCTATACGGGTCGGGTATTTCGGCGTTATTAATCCATTTACCAAGTAAAAATGTTTTACCTCGTGCCTCTGGGTAACGTGCGTGTACATCGTTTAAATGACGTTCTTCCATTACCAGTATTACACTATTTTGAGCTACTAAACTTGAACTAAGCTGCTGACCTTGGTGGGCGTCCATATTAATACCATGCGCTTGTGCTATTTGCTGAGCTTTTGCATCTGCTGGTTTGCCTTCAAGCGCGGTTAACCCTGCTGACGACACTTTAATATTTTTGCCTTTAAGCTTTTGCTTTAATACATATTCGCCAGTTGGGCTTCGACATATATTACCGGCACAAACCACTAAAACAGAATCAAACATATTTATAACCCTTAATTGTTAATATCGTTAAGGTTATCGACTGTCGATATTGAAGGCAGTAATAAGCTTATTACGCGATTCCAACGAGCTAGTGGTGCTGATGTTACATAAACTATATCATGCGGTTGCAGCTCAAATTGTTCTGCAAGCACAAGTGCTGCGATACTTTTAGCATGTAATTGATATACGTCGGCCAAAACACCTGTTTGTTCGTAGTTACGTTTGCGCAATACAAACACGCCATTGGCGTCAGCTGTATTTTCATTTAAGCCACCAGTGTCGCTCAATGCTTCAGCTAAATTCAAGCCATACCTTGTTAATGTAACCGAACCTGCTTTTTTTACATCCCCCAGTACAAATACTTTTTGTTTATCATTGCGGTTTACGTGCACTATATCACCATTTTGCAATAGACGGTTTTGAGATATATCACCATGGGCGTAAAAGTCTTCTAACTGAATAATTTCGGTTTTATTGCCACGGGTAAAGGTTACTGTACGCCAATCCGCAGCTTCGGTTAACCCACCAGCTTGATTTAGCGCGTCAATTAGCGTGAGAGGAATTTCGGTTACCGGATAAACACCTGGTTTACTTACTTCACCTGTTACATAGGCTTTTTGGCTTCTAAAACCCACTACTTTTACATCTACTTGAGGATCTTCAATCACTCGGGCTAAGCGGTTTACTAGTTCATTATGTACTTGACTTACCGTTTTACCTTCGGCCTGAATGTTAGGCGCATATGCGTAAGTAATAGTGCCATTTTTTTGAACTCTAAATCCATCAAACTCGGCAGTACGTTGTACAGCGGCTGGTATTGTTAGCTCTGGGTGATCCCATACACCAATTGTAAGTACGTCACCTATACCTAGTTTATATTCGTAATCATTCACGTTTAAACCGGCGGTGCTCAAAGATGGCTTAGCAGCTTCACGCCCACGTTTTTGCTCATTGATTAATGACGAGTCAATTATTTGAATGTTTACTTTTTCTAGATCTTTATCAAGATTTTGAGTTTGCTCGCCTGGGTCAATACCCTCAAAGTGGCTACCGGGTATTATAGTACAGCCAGCTATTGATAATAATGCGAGTGAAGTAACGAGTGATTTACAGCTTAACGCCATAGTAGAATCCCAAAATTTATTTAAATATTGCACTTGCCCACCAACCTTGGCGAGTACTTGTATTTTTAACTGGCTAATTAAAGCATGACAATAAAGCCTAAGCAAGAAACAGGGTGTTAGTAAACGCTTAAGTGGTTAAAAAAATGTAAAGAAGAGGCGTCACTAATTCTTTAGTATTGTACAAAATGATAACTTTAGTGCGGTTATTAATTTTTTACCTATTTAGCCGTATCATCTCATAATCACATACTTTATAGACTACTTTTCACTATGTGAAATGAAGTAAATAAAAGTAAACAAAAAACTCACTAAAACAATTCAATTTAGCCTGCACTTTTTCTATGGCCCAGCACCTTTGTAGATGCGATGTATTAATAGAAATTAGGTGAGCTAATTAGAAGTACTAGCCTTTAAGGCACACTTCCGTCCCTAGGTTACAGTTCCTACATACTGATTTATTCTTTAATGCTATTTTGATCTTAGATGTAACCTTAACCGTATATAAAACTTGTTGAAATTTACGTGATACTTGTGTTTTTAGTTGCTATTTCTTTGTTATCTACGCTCATTTCTACTTGTTGATTAAGCAAGTTTATTAACAATATACTACGCATGTCTCCATCAGGTTCTTTATATATTGCTTGGATATTGTTAAATGACTCATTATTAACACTTACTACATCACCTATTTTTGGGACTTTTGATTCTATAGTGTTCGAACGTTCACTTTTTAGTTGGTTTATTATTTGCGTAGAAACCACTTGATAGCTTGCCCCATAAGAAACAAAGCCTCCTATTCCACGCGTGTTTTTTACAGAAAAAAAGTTCCCATTTTTTGACTCAAGGCATACAAATAAATAATTAGGGAATAAAGCGGTTTGTTTGACGGTACGACGACCTTTAACTAGCCTTTCAGTAGTTAACTTGGGGTAAAACGCTTCAATCCCTTGATTTTGCAAATTATTTTTAGCTCGTTCTTCTTGCTTAGACTTGCATAAGACTAAGTACCAACGTCCCATAGTAGTCCTTAAT
>NZ_PJBR01000255.1:0-7530 GCF_002863625.1 Pseudoalteromonas sp. MelDa3
GCACCTTTATAAAGGTGCTATTTAAGGTAATTAAAAATTGGCTTTAGCGAATAGTTAAACCGTTATTATCAAACTTTAATACTTTATCTGCCGGTGCGCTTAGGTAAATACTGTCGCCATATTTTAATGGGCAATCACCATCTGCTTTTACTGTTACGGTCCCTTTGCCTTCAATATTTATATGTAAAAAGCTCTCCGATCCTAAATGCTCAATTACACCTACAGTTCCAGCCCAAGTACCTTGCTCAGTAGAGAGTGTTATATGCTCTGGTCGTATACCAATACAGCTAACATTCGCATCTTCATTTTGTGGAGCATCTATAAAATTCATTTTTGGCGAACCAATAAAACCAGCTACAAATTTGTTTACAGGGTTTTTATAAAGCTCTAAAGGTGTGCCTACTTGTTCAATAATACCGGCATTAAATACCGCGATTCTATCTGCCATTGTCATGGCTTCAACCTGATCGTGTGTAACATAAATCATTGTTGTAGCTAAACTTTTATGTAATTCAGATATTTCTAAACGCATATTTACACGTAGTGACGCATCAAGATTCGAAAGTGGTTCATCAAATAAGAATGCAGATGGTTGGCGTACAATTGCGCGCCCTATCGCTACACGCTGGCGCTGACCGCCCGACAATTGTCCAGGCTTTCGGTCTAAATAATCGGTCAAATTAAGAATTTTAGCGGCGTTAGCAATTTTACTTTCGATTTCTGCAGGGCTTACCTTGGCTCTTTTTAAAGGAAAAGCAATATTGTTACGCACTGTCATATGCGGATACAACGCGTAGGATTGAAACACCATTGCTAAGCCTCTTTTTGCAGGCGGTGTTTTTGTAGCGTCAATGCCGTCAATTTCTATATTACCACTGGTGGTATCTTCAAGACCTGCGATCATACGAAGTAATGTAGATTTACCACAGCCCGACGGCCCAACAAAAACGATAAACTCACCGTCTTTAATTTCTAAGTCGAGCGGTTTAATTACGTTAACTTCATCAAAGTTTTTAGTGACTTGTTTTAGTGTGATGCTGCCCATGTGTATTCTCCTATTTTACTGCGCCGAAACTTAATCCACGCACTAATTGTTTTTGACTAAACCAACCAAGTATTAAAATTGGCACAATGGCCATGGCAGATGCTGCCGATAACTTAGCGTAAAATAACCCCTCAGGGCTAGAGTAACTGGCAATAAATGCCGTTAAAGGTGCAGCATTTGCAGCGGTTAAAATAAGTGTCCAAAACGCTTCGTTCCACGATAAAATAACATTGAGTAATAACGTTGAGGCTATACCTGGTAAGGCTATTGGCAATAAAACATGAAAAATTTCTTCACCAATTGTTGCGCCATCCATACGTGAAGCTTCAAGTATTTCGTTTGGTATTTCTCTAAAGTAGGTGTAAAGCATCCATACCATTATTGGTAAGTTAATGAGTGTCATTACAATAACCAAACCTAATTTTGTATCGAGTAGCGCAAAGTCACGAAACAATAAATAAATCGGAATAAGCACCCCTACTGGCGGTAACATTTTGGTTGAAAGCATCCACATTAATAAATGCTTTGTTTTTTTAGTTTGTACAAAAGCCATAGACCAAGCTGCAGGTACAGCAATTAATAACCCTAGTAAACTTGAACCTAGCGATATAACCACAGAATTCCAAAAATGGGTAAAGTATGGTGAACGCGACAGTACATCTCGGTAATTTTCGAGCGTCCAATCAAACGCATATAAGCTTGGGCTTGCTGAAATTGCTTCGGCTTCCGTTTTAAAACTGGTGATTAACGTCCATAAAATTGGAAAGAAAATCATGCCGCTTATTGTCCATGCAGCAATGGTATAAATTAGTGTGGAACGACGGCTATCTTTTATAGTCATAATTACCCCTCCAAGTTTTTGCCAATTAAGCGCATTAAAAATATAGCGACTATATTTGCAATAATAACTGCAACTATGCCCCCTGCCGAACCACCGCCTACATCAAATTGAAGTAGTGATTGCGTGTAGATTAAGTACGTTATATTGGTCGAAGAATAACCAGGACCACCGCTGGTTGTAACTAATATTTCGGCAAAGATTGACAGTAAAAATATAGTTTCGATTAAAATAACAGCGGTTACAGCACGCGATAAGTGCGGCAAAACGATGTAAAAAAACTTACTAAATGGCTCAGCTCCGTCTAAATCAGCCGCTTCTAATTGTTCACGGTCTAATGATTGTATTGCTGTTAGCAGTATTAATGCTGCAAATGGTAACCACTGCCAAGACACAATCATGATGATTGAAAATAACGGCATTTGAGCAAAAAAGTCGATAGGTTCAAAGCCAAGCCAAATCGCGAAATGTGCAAATAAGCCATTAACTGGGTTCATTAGCATGTTTTTCCATACCAATGCCGACACAGTTGGCATTACAAAAAATGGGGCTAGTACCATAATGCGAACGTAATTTCGTCCCCATATTGCTTGGTCTAGTAAAATAGCTAAGCCAATACCACCACAAATAGTGATAAGTAAAACCCCAGTTACTAGGTAAAGCGTGTTAAAAAATGATTCAAAAAAAGCCGGATCAGTTAGGAAAAATTCATAGTTTAAAAAGCCTACAAACTCTTTATCCCCTGGAACGAGTAAGTTGTAATCAATAAAAGAAAAATACAGTGTCATACACAGCGGAACTATCATCCAAGCAAGTAATAAAATTACACTAGGAAGAAGCATAAACCGAGCAAGCGTGCGCGAGTTAGTTGTTGCCATAAAGGTGACCTTAAAAAAGCCAATTCTATTTACTTGTTAACTATCAAGTGAAAATCAGAAACCCTTGATAGTGTTTATAACTAACAAGTAAATAGAATTGACATAAAATATTGGGTAAGTTTGAGTACTTACCCGCCCATTACATGCTATTTAGGATAGCGAGCTTTACGCATTGTTCGCTCAACGAGGTGCTGAGACGTACTAAGCGCTTGCTTAACGGTCATTTGGCCAGTTAATGCTGCTGAAAATTGTTGCCCAACAGCTGTACCAATTCCTTGAAACTCAGGAATAGCAACAAACTGAATACCTACATAAGGCACCGGTTTAACGGTTGGATTTTTAGGATCTGCAGATTGAATAGAATCTAAGGTAATTTGCGCAAACGGTGCTGCGTCCATGTACTTTTGATTACTGTAAAGTGATTTACGTGTACCTGGCGGTACTTTTGCCCAACCTTTTTTGTCGGCTACAAGTTGAGTGTATTCTTTAGATGTTGCCCAGCTAATAAATTTCATTGCGGCATCTGGTTTTTTGCTGCTTGCCGGCACGGCTAAAGTCCAAGACCATAACCAGTTACCGCGTTTACCTAGACCGTTATCTGGCGCAAGTGCAAACCCGACTTTATCGGCAACTTCTGAGTCTTTTTTGTTAGTAACAAATGCGCCTGCAACGGTTGCATCAATCCAAATACCACATTTTCGGGTTTGGAATAGTGCAAGGTTTTCATTAAAACCGTTTGCAGATGAACCCGCAGGACCAGATTCTTTCATTACATCTACATAATACTGAAGGGTATTTTCCCACTCTGGGGTATTAAACTGTGGCTTCCAATTTTCATCAAACCAACGCGCACCAAACGAATTAGCCATTGATGTAATAAGCGCAACGTTTTCGCCCCAACCTGCTTTACCACGTAGACAAAGGCCATAAACACCTTCTTTTTTATCTGTCATCGCTTTAGCAGCTTTGCGTATAAAGTCCCATGTTGGGGCTTTAGGCATAGTTAGCCCTGCTTTTTCCATTAAGTCTGTGCGGTACATAACCATTGAACTTTCACCATAAAATGGTGCAGCATAAAGTTTGTCGTTAATCGTTAAACCGCTTCGAATTGCTGGGATTAAATCATCTAAATCGTAGTTTTCACCTAAATTATCAAGCTCTTTTAACCAATTTTGTTTGCCCCAAATTGGTACTTCATAAGTACCTATGGTCATAACATCGTATTGGCCGCCTTTTGTTGCTACATCGGTAGTGACACGTTGGCGAAGAATGTTTTCCTCTAGAGTGACCCATTTTAGATCTATATCAGGGTTTTGGCTGGTAAAGTTACTGCTTAATTCTTTCATGGTGATCATGTCACCATTGTTAACAGTCGCTATTGTAATTGTTTCTTTTGCCGCAGCGCCCATGCTTATAAAGCCACACGCGAGCATAATTAATTTATTTTTCATCGGGTATTCCCCATACACGTTATGTTTTAACAAGTGCTATTAAATTTCAATCTATTACCAATTCTATTTATGGCAGTTTTAACGCATAAAACTGCCCGCAAAGTGCCTTTTTAGGTCCTTTGTATAAATAGTTAGACTAGTTGGATAATGACTTAAAATTTAACAGATATTTCAGAAGTGAAGCCGTCAAATCCTTTACCGATTTGGCCGCCCGAATTAACACCTTCTTCTTGGTTAACATACTCAACTTTTAAAAGCGTTTTATCGTTAAACCAGTAACCTGCGGCTACTTGAATACGCTCTACTGTGTTGTCTGTTTGTTCAATTAAGTCGGAAGTGTTTTCGGCTTCTGCATAACGAGCCGCTACATATAGCTTTTTAGGGATTAGATATTGTTGTGCTTCAAACACGAAGTACTCAACCGATGAGTCGCCTTCTATTACACTGTTTGAATCAAAAGTAGTGCCATTTTCATCAGCTATGCCGTTTGTACCAAAGTAGGTAATACCGGCAACTGCATTACCTGCGCCATCTGCAAATGTGTAATCATCAGATGATTTACCAACCATAAAGATTAGACTAGTTTCATCAGATGGTTGATAAGCTAAGTTAAGCTGGATGATTGATTGCTCAAGCCCTGGCATTGCGCCAACGTGAGTGTCACGCTCGTTTGAAGGTGACGCTGAGAAGTTATAGTTTTCACCATCGCCAAAGCGATAGTTTGTTGTGGTTACACCATCAAGACTGGCTACGCCGTTTTCAAAACGTAACTGGTCGCCTTGATTGGCTTTTAATAAGTTTAAACCAGCTTTAAAGCCACCTTCAAATTCTAGAGTACCTTGAAGTCGGTAGTTATAACCTCTGTCTTCTTGAAACGCTTCACCGAAACTTGAAGTCGTAATGTGACCTGTAACATTATAAGCACGTACTACACCACTTTCGAAAGTTTCGCTGTAACTTAGCTGTGCGCCGTTTTCTGCGGTTGCGTAATCGGTAATACCATTACCAATAAGTGCATTACTTTGGTTATCTGCGCCGTCTTGAAAACCTTTAAATTGAAATGGTGAGCCACCAATATTACCCAAACGCAGTGTTAAATTTGCGTTTTCTTTTGGTGTGCCATATAGACCTAGTAAGTCAAATTCAACACCTGCAAAATCGTTGTGAAATGAAAAGTCACGATCTTCGCCACCAAAGTCATTAGGCTCTTCTGCAATATCTATATCGGCAGTGATGAACTCGTTAATATGAAATTTAAGCATTAGATTCGCTCTAATACGGCCAAATCCTGATTCTTGTTCTTCATCTTCTGGACGAAATGCGCCGTCTTTAGCTTGAATTGACTGAAAGTTTTGCATTAGTAAAAAGTCTACGTCAACGCGATCTAAATATTCAGAAATATCAGCCTGTGCTGGAGCCGATGTAGCCATAGCTGCCGCTATGAGAGAAATTGCAAATTTAGTCTTTTTATTATTCAACATAATAAGCTCTTTATTTAGTGTGGTGTGTGATGCCAACTTTATTAAATTGCATATTCATTTAATGAAATTGGTATTAATTCAGTGTGTATAGATGAGGCTGGCTGAGCAAAACATTAAATAGTTAATGAAACCGCACTTGTGAGCATAAGCCCATCTGCTGAGCATAATCACAGAATGAATTTAGAAGGTCAACGATTTTTTATTACAAAACGTTTACAAAAAATCGAATTTATATGTAAATATTTTTGAATCAATAAGTTAAGTAGCAAATTTGTTACATCAAATTTTGAGGAAATAAAGTGTAGGATTAAGGGATTTATCGTATATACGTCATTATTGTTCAATACAATTAATGAAAATATAAGTTAGTAGAAGATATGAAAGCAGGTAATCCTTTAAAAATAGGTTGTTGGGCAAACCTATAAACAGTTTATTTATTAGTGTTTTTTAAGTAACGTTCTTGAGCTTATGATGGGGTTAGCTTAGTATTAAAGCACTTAGATGTATTCAAAATAGAAGTAACCTACATATGGAATTTGTTCGCCCGCTAGAGCCCATCCTCATTATTGATGACGTTAAGGAAATTCGTGATTATCTAAACCAAATTTTAACTGACTTAGGGTTTGAAGATATATTAGAAAGCGCTGATTTTAGCTCTGCTAAACCTATTATGAACAATAAACCGCCAGGCGTTATATTTGTAGATGTAGATTTACCTGACTCTAACGGTGCAGATATATTGGAATACATTAATAGTGCTTACCCGCACACTCATGTTGTTATGTGCTCTGGCCACAATAGTCTCGAAAACGTACAAAACACGTGGGAAATGGGCGCTAAAGGCTTTATTGCAAAACCTTTCAACACAAAAAAAGTAGACACTGTAATGAAGCGTCTTGAAATAATAGAATAATAATAAGGTTAGCATGCATAGTACTGTTACTGCGATTATAGAAGATCTTTCGAGTGTTATATTTGGTAAACAACAACAAATTAAACTGGCACTTACATGCTTATTTAGCGAAGGGCATTTACTCATTGAAGATTTGCCTGGTATGGGAAAAACCACTCTTTCTCATGCATTGTCAGCTGTGTTAGGTTTATCGTATCAGCGTATTCAATTTACCAGTGATCTTCTGCCTGCTGATATTCTGGGTACTAATGTATTTAACTCTACCGAGCACAGTTTTACGTTTCATAAAGGCCCTATTTTTAGCCAAGTTGTTTTAGCTGATGAAATAAACCGCGCAGGGCCTAAAACACAAAGTGCGTTGCTTGAAGCAATGGAAGAGCAACAAGTAACAGTCGATGGAAAAAAATATACGCTGCCAAATCCATTTTTTGTGATTGCAACACAAAACCCGCTCTACCAATCAGGTACTTACCCGTTACCTGAGTCGCAATTAGACCGTTTTTTAATGCGTATTAGCTTAGGTTTTCCACCTAAAGAAGCCGAAAAACGCTTAATTTTGAATATGCAAAAACGAGATTACAGTCAGTTACCTAAGCGTATTAACCAACAAGAGTTAGCGGCAATTCAAAACCAGATAAGCCAAATTACTTTAAGTAGCCCGGTTATTGATTACATTATAGAGCTTGTTAATTACACACGCACAAGCAACGCTTTTGCATCTTCGTTATCACCGCGTGCCAGTATGGCTCTTGCTAAAGCGGCTAGGTCGTGGGCATTTATTGATGGTCGTAATTTTGTAATGCCAGAAGATGTTCAAGCCGTATTTGCAAGTGTGTGTCAGCATCGTTTAGGTTTGCATAATGAGTCAGGTGAAGCGCAAGTAAACGATATTTTAAAAAACGTTTTAGTTCCGGTATAAACTTT
>NZ_PJBR01000016.1:0-46828 GCF_002863625.1 Pseudoalteromonas sp. MelDa3
TATGCGTGTTATGCAGATGTTTTCTTTAATTTCTGCGATAGATCTTGTTTCAGAATCAATAACCCAACTACACCGAGTGTTTATAAACCCAAAGACTTTACCTTTCTCTGGTGAAAAAGAATGTTTTATAAATCGTTTATTTGACGAGGATGATAACAGTTATTTCAAATCGATAAGAGCCTCATTTGGCGCGCATCCAGTAAACTTAAATCATACAGATTGTAAAAGATTTGCTAGTTGGCCTTACGATAACCACATGGAGAATGGTGAACTTACTGTTAATTTATATAGTAATAAAGTGGGTGAGAGTGATTTAGTTATGGTTCTTAACTCTAACGAGCTGTTTTGCTTTCTTCTTAGGAGGTATGACTATCTAGATGTTTTATCTCAAGCAATAACAAAATTATTTAACGATTTTAAGCTGAATTTAACTAGGCAACCTATAGAGGCTAAATCATCCAATTTAGAACAGTTATATATTTTAAAAAACGAGTCTGAGATAAGGTTAAACAATGATTATTATAATGATGTTATTGATAATTTAATTATGGTTTACGAAGCAGAACCTTTAGAGACAAATCTAGAAATTAAAGCTACCAATTATAGAAAGTCACTAGAGCCATTAATTGATGAAATAAAAATAAACCTTCAATTAATGAATATTATAGATTTAGATAATGATGGGCTTCTTGAACCCAAGTCAGATCTCAGTCGAAAGCTAAGTTATGAGTTAGGGAAGTTTTACAGTTGGCTGCATGAGAATCGCTATGATCCATTAGCTAATTATTACTTAAAAAGATTTAATAAAGAAACAGACTACATGTATGACTTTAAGATAGAAGATCCAGTTAATACGTTATTTATTAAGACAAAAGTAATGCTACTTGATTGAGAGTTTATTGCCATAAACAAAAAAGCCCTAAGCCAAAGGGCTTAGAGCTTTCTATATACAATTAAAGTTTAGCTAAAACACTTAACTTCAAAGTATCGTTGGGTTTCGTTTCACTCAACCCAACCTACGTGTCACTCATCAATTGAGCGTAGTAGGGCGTTGATGCCTACTTTTTCACGTGTTTGCTTATCTACTTTTTTCACGATAATTGCAGCGTAAAGGCTGTGAGTACCATCTTTTGACGGTAGTGCGCCTGGTACAACTACGGCACCTGCTGGTACGCGGCCGTAGTGAATTTCACCAGTTTCTCGGTCATAAATACGGGTGCTTTGGCTGATGTAAACACCCATTGAAATAACAGCGCCTTCTTCAACTATTACACCTTCCACAATTTCAGAACGTGCGCCAATAAAGCAGTTGTCTTCAATGATGGTTGGGTTAGCTTGTAGAGGCTCTAAAACACCGCCTATGCCTACGCCACCTGATAAATGTACGTTCTTACCAATTTGTGCACACGAGCCTACAGTTGCCCATGTATCAACCATGGTGCCGTCGTCAACATATGCGCCAATGTTTACGTACGATGGCATAAGTACTACGTTTTTACCTACAAAGCTGCCTTTACGTGCTACAGCGTTAGGCACTACGCGCATACCACCTTGTTGAAATTGCTCTGGCGTGTAGTCGCTAAATTTAAGTGGTACTTTGTCATAAAACTGGTTTACACCGTCGTTCATTGGTTGGTTGTCGCGAATACGAAACGACAGTAATACTGCTTTTTTAAGCCACTGGTGTACAACCCATTCACCAGATATTTTTTCAGCAACGCGTGCTGCGCCGCTATCAAGTAAATCAAGTGCGTCAATAATGGCTTGCTTTACGTCGCTTGATACTGTGCTTGGGCTAATGCTATCGCGGTTGTCCCATGCGTTTTCGATCATCGTTTTTAAATCTGACATGTGTGTCCTCTATTCTGTTTCGGCGTTGAATTTTTTACGTAATGCCTGATGAATTTTTGCTTGCTCTTCATCAGTCAGCGCTTGGTATTCGTTATTAGATACGACAAAGAAATCCTCGGCACGTTCACCTACCGTTGTAATACGGGCAGCGTGAATGTGTAGTAAATGCGCTTGGAAAACTTCGGCTATTTTGGTTAGTAAACCTTGTATATCGACGGCTTGAATTTCTATTAAGCTACGGTCTTTGCGTGCATGTGGGCGCAACACAATTTTAGGTTTAATATTAAAATCTTTAAAGCGTTGAGAGCGGCTCTTTTTAAAGCGAATCTTTTTACGCGGATCGCTTAGTGCTTGCTCAAGCCCACGTTTAATTGATTGCGCTCGACCACTTGCAATAGGGTCGCCACTTACTTCAAGTATTACAAAGCTAAACAAGACGTAACCGTCTTTTGTGGTCAGTACTTGCGCATGTTGTATTTGCGCTTTTTTAGAGCCAATCACACTTACTAATCGGGCAAACAGTGGGCCAGAGTAGGGGCTGTATACAAATACTTGTGTGCCACCATGCATAGCTTTGTTAGATACAACAACACTTGGCTGGCTTAAGTCTGTGCTAGTTAATAAATGCTCACTTTGCCATGATATTTGTTGTTCGCTAAAGGCGGTAAAGTAGTTGGCTTTAAAGCGGCTCCAAATTAAATCAATTTTTTCCTCTTGATAACCCAGATTTATTAAGCGTTGTTTAGCTTGGTGCTTTTTGTCGCGAATTTGGTCGCGTTGGTCCATTGGGTTTTCGAGCCCTAGGCGCAAAGCGCGCTGCGTGTGTAAGTATAGCTCACGCAGTAGGGTGTTTTTCCAATCGTTCCATAAGTTGTCGTTGGTTGCACGTATGTCGGCAACGGTTAAACAATATAAGTAGTCGAGTTGGCGCTCTGTTTTAACGCGTGTAGCGAAGTCTTTTATTACAGCAGGATCGTTAATGTCTTTACGCTGTGCGGTAACCGACATAAGTAAATGGTTACTTACAAGCCATGCAACGAGCTTTGCATCCACCGATGAAAAACCATGTAATTTAGCAAATGCTATTGCGTCAACAGCGCCAAGTTCTGAGTGGTCGCCACCTCGGCCTTTAGCAATGTCGTGAAATATACCGGCTAAATAAAGTAGCTCTGGTTTGTCCATTCGAGTGACTATTTCACTACAAATAGGAAACTCGCTAATGCCTGTTTTATCAAAATATTCGTAAATGTTTTTGATTAATTTGTGAGTGTGCTCATCTACGGTGTACGCGTGAAACAAATCAAACTGCATTTGCCCAAATATATTACGCCACTGCGGTAAGTAGGCGGCAAGCATGCCGTGCTTGTGCATGAGCGTAAATGCGCGGCCCATGCCGTTAGGATGTTTAACTAAGCGTAAAAAGGCTTCGCGACAGGCTGCGTAATCTTGCAAATCGCCCAATAAACGACGGCGCACTTGGCGAATAGTACGAATAGTACTTGGGTAAATATGCGTTATTGCTGGGTTATCGGCTATGTGCTCAAACAATACAAAGAGTTGGTCGCGTCTAAAAAATACCGACGGATCTTTTACGCGTATTTGATGACCTACTTGCTCAAAGTTTCTGTCGAGTTCTATTGCTGCCACAGCACTACTTTCGGGCATTATACTTTGTTCAAAGTATGAAAGTAGCATTTGGTTAAGTTCGCGCACGCGGCTCATTATTCTAAATAAGCGTTTCATCATACGCTCAACAGAGGCTTTACCGTCGCTACCAAAACCTAAAATTTCGGCGGCTTGCGGTTGATGATCAAACAATAAGCGGTTTTCAGCTCGACCTGCAGCTAAATGCAGTGCAAAGCGAATGTTCCATAGGTTTTCTAGGCACTCAGAAAGCTCTTGAAACTCTTCGTGAGTTAAGTATCCGTGGCTTATTAACTCTTGCAGGGTTTCGGTTCTAAAATGCTTTTTTGCCACCCAAATAATGGTTTGTAAGTCGCGCAGACCACCGGGGTTTTCTTTAATGTTTGGCTCAAGATTATACGCGGTGCCGTGGCACTTTCTGTGGCGTAAGTTTTGTTCTTGAACTTTGGCAGTAAAAAATTCACCTGAGCGCCATACTGGCGTTTCAAGAATATGCATTTTGAGTTTTTCAAACTCAATGTGGTTACCAAAAATAAGGCGGCTTTCGAGCAAGCTGGTGGCAAAAGTAACGTCTTCACGTTTTTGCTCAATGGCTTGTTCTATCGTACGCACGCTGTGACCAATCTCTAAGTTGAGATCCCATAGCATGGTGACAAACTGGCCTATTTTTTCGCATATTTCTTCGCTTGGCGGTTTAGTTACAAGCAATAAAAAGTCGATGTCGGAGTAGGGATGTAGCTCACCACGTCCGTATCCGCCTACCGCTATTAATGCTAAATCAGGTTCGCGCGCTAAGTCGTAAACATGAAAAAGCTTAATGAGTAGGCGGTCAATAAACTCAGCCCGGGCATTAATTAAATTCCCAACCGGTTGTTTAGAAAATTCGTTATGTAACCATTTATAAAAATAGCTAGAACAATCGCGATAATCACTAAGTTGCTCTGCATCGCTAAGCAACTTTTTTACTTTGTTGGGTAATGCCACGTGGGCTGGCTCCTTGTTGAACCTTTCACACGGATAAGAATTTTCTTATCAAGTGTTTCGGTTTTATTAGTGTTCTATGATCCGCTCGATAGTATCATCTGATCGTAGCGTTAAAATTTCAACACCATTTTCAGTCACTAATAAAGTATGTTCCCACTGTGCAGACAAACTACGGTCGCGTGTTACTACTGTCCAATCATCTTTAAGAAGTTTGCATTGGCGTTTACCCGCATTAACCATAGGTTCAATAGTTAAACACATACCTGCTTTTAAGGCTTCGCCAGTACCGGCTTTACCGTAATGCATTATTTGTGGTTCTTCATGAAATCCTGCGCCGATACCGTGGCCGCAATATTCACGTACAATTGAGTAGTTAAAGCTCTCTGCATATTTTTGAATTGCTGAGCCAATATCACCCAAGCGCACACCTGGTTTTACCATTTTAATAGCAAGGTATAAGCTTTCTTGTGTTACTTCTGCAAGACGCTTAGCTTGAATGTTTGGTGTACCAACGTGGAACATTTTAGATGTGTCGCCGTGGTAACCATCTTTGATGACAGTTACGTCGATATTTACACTGTCGCCTTCTTTTAATGCTTTGTCATTTGGAATTCCGTGACAAATAACATGATTAACTGACGTACAAACTGATTTTGGAAAGCCATGATAATTTAACGGAGCAGGGATTGCTTGTTGCACATTAACAATATAATCATGACAAAGTGTATTTAGCTCATCGGTGGTAACACCTGGCACTACATGAGGGCCGATCATTTCAAGTACATCGGCCGCTAAGCGCCCAGCTACGCGCATTTTCTCTATTTCTTCAGGGGTCTTGATAATAGCGCTCATTGAGGCTCCAAAGTTGAGTTTTTAACATTTATCGTCGAACAAATTTTGCACGCGATGTTGAGTATTTAATTTTAATATGGTATAAAGCGCGCCGTCTTTTTACAAATAAATTCTTAAATGATTTTTTGTATTTAAGGCAAACACAATTTTATTTTAACACACACACGTATCGTCACATACACTTGGGTGCATTTGAAGTTTAATTACTTCGGTGTTGGTGCTATGGGATATGTGGAGGCCTAACCCTAAACAACTATAGAGGATCTATAAAATGGCAAACGTTTCAATGCGCGATATGCTTCAAGCTGGTGTTCACTTTGGTCACCAAGCACGTTACTGGAACCCTAAGATGAAGCCTTTCATCTTCGGCACACGTAACCGTGTACATATCATCAACCTTGAGCAAACTGTACCAATGTTCAACGACGCACTTAAGTTTTTATCAAGTGCTGCAGCAAACAAAGGTAAAGTTCTTTTCGTTGGTACTAAGCGCGCAGCAAGCGACGCAGTTAAATCAGCTGCTTTAGAAAGCGACCAGTTCTTCGTAAATCACCGTTGGTTAGGTGGTATGTTGACTAACTGGAAAACTGTACGTCAATCAATCAAGCGTCTTAAAGACCTTGAAGCACAAAGCCAAGACGGAACTTTCGAGAAATTAACTAAGAAAGAAACGTTAACGCTTAACCGCGAAATGGAAAAGCTTGAAAAGAGCCTTGGTGGTATCAAAAACATGGGCGGTCTTCCAGACGCGCTTTTCGTTATCGATGCTGACCACGAGCACATTGCTATCCGTGAAGCAAACAACCTAGGTATTCCAGTTGTTGCAATCGTAGATACTAACTCTAACCCAGACGGTGTTGATTACATCGTACCTGGTAACGATGATGCTATCCGTGCTGTAAGCCTTTACACTAGCGCTGTTGCAGCTGCTATTACTGAAGGTCGCGAGAATAACATCGTTGCTCAAGCTGAGAAAGACGATTTCGTTGAAGCTGAGTAATTAGCTGTCATCAAGTCTTCATCTTTTTAAGGTGAAGACTTGCTATTCTTGTCGAGCGGGTAACCCGCTTATCTAACCTGATTTCAGATTTGAGGATTTACTAATGGCTGTAACTACTGCCCTAGTTAAAGAATTACGCGAGCGCACAGGCGCTGGCATGATGGATTGTAAAAAAGCGTTAACTGAGACTGATGGCGACATCGAGTTAGCGATTGAAAACATGCGTAAAAGTGGCGCTGCTAAAGCTGCTAAAAAAGCAGGTAACATTGCTGCTGAAGGTACTATCATCATCAAGCAAAACGCGGGTGTTGCAGTACTAGTAGAAGTTAACTGTCAAACAGATTTCGTTGCAAAAGACGTAAGCTTCTTAGCATTTGCTAACAAAGTTGCTGACGCTGCAATTGCTGACACTATCTCTATCGAAGACTTACAAGCTAAGTTTGAAGAAGACCGTGTTGAGCTAGTGACTAAAATTGGCGAAAACATCAATGTACGTCGTTTACAGTACGTAACTGGTGAAAACCTAGTTGAGTACCGTCATGGCGATCGTATCGGTGTTGTTGTTGCGGGTGTTGCTGACGAAGAAACACTTAAGCACGTTGCAATGCACGTTGCTGCATCTAGCCCTGAATACTTAACACCTTCAGATGTACCAGCCGATGTTGTTGCTAAAGAAAAGCAAGTACAAATCGAAATCGCGATGAATGAAGGCAAGCCTGCTGAAATCGCTGAGAAGATGGTTGTTGGCCGCATGAAAAAATTCACTGGTGAGGTTTCTCTTACTGGTCAAGCTTTCATCATGGAGCCTAAGAAAACTGTTGGCGATATTCTTAAAGAGAAAAACGCAACAGTTACTAGCTTCGTACGTGTAGAAGTTGGTGAAGGTATCGAGAAGAAAGAAGAAGATTTTGCTGCTGAAGTTGCTGCTCAAATTGCTGCTGCTAAAGCTAAGTAAGATTACTATTTGTGAAGGATAATGAAATTAGATGCAATTAAAGTACTATTTGGTTTTGCTTCGCAGCTAGAAATTCTTTAAAATAACCGCGCTTTTATGTTTAACATAAGCGCGGTTATTTTTTATCCATAATTCAATAAAAGTTGGCCCCAATACTATGACTATCAATCGCAAACCTATTTTTAGACGTGTTCTTCTCAAATTAAGTGGTGAAGCTTTAATGGGAGACGAAGGCTTCGGCATCGATCCTAAAGTTTTAGACCGTATGGCACAAGAAATTAAAGAGCTAGTAGAGCTCGACGTAGAAGTGGGTTTAGTTATTGGTGGAGGTAATTTTTTACGCGGTGGATCACTTGCAGAAGCAGGTATGAATCGCGTAGTAGGCGATCACATGGGTATGCTTGCAACGGTTATGAACGGCCTTGCAATGCGTGATGCGCTACACCGTGCATTTGTAAATTGTCGTCTTATGTCGGCTATTCCGCTTAATGGTGTATGTGACGCTTATAACTGGGCTGAAGCAATTAGTTTATTGAAAACTGGTCGCGTAGTCATTTTTGCAGCGGGTACTGGTAACCCATTTTTTACTACCGATTCTGCAGCATGTTTACGCGGTATCGAAATTGAAGCGGATACAGTAATTAAAGCGACTAAGGTTGATGGCGTATACAGTGATGACCCTGTTAAAAACCCAGATGCGACGCTTTATACCCACTTAAGCTACAATGAAATCATTGAAAAAGAATTAAAAGTTATGGATTTAGCGGCATTTACTCTAGCCCGCGATCACAATATGCCATTGAGCGTATTTAACATGAATAAATCAGGCGCGCTAAAACGCGTAATTATGGGTGAAGAAGAAGGTACACTTATTTCTTCACAAGCCTCAGATGAAATAATCAAATAATTAGGATTAAACCGTGATTAACGATATTCAAAAAGACGCGCAAGCGCGCATGCAAAAAAGTGTAACTGCACTAGGTAGCCAATTATCTAAAATTCGTACTGGCCGTGCACATCCTGCAATCCTAGATGGCATTATGGTGTCGTACTACGGTGCTCCAACGCCTTTAAACCAAGTTGCTAACGTAACAATTGAAGATTCTCGTACACTTGCTATTGGTGTATTTGATAAGTCTTTAGCGCAAGCTGTTGAAAAAGCAATTATGGCGTCTGACTTAGGTTTAAACCCTATGTCGGCAGGTACTGTTATTCGCGTACCACTTCCTCCACTTACAGAAGAGCGTCGTAAAGATCTAATCAAAATTGTACGTGGCGAAGTTGAAGGCGGTCGTGTTGCTATTCGTAACATTCGTCGTGATGCTAATGGCGATGTAAAGGGTTTATTAAAAGATAAAGACATATCTGAAGATGAAGCGCGTCAATCAGATGATGCGATTCAAAAGCTTACTGATAAGTTTATTAAAGAAATGGATACTTTATTAGCTGCCAAAGAAACAGAATTGATGGAAATCTAAGCAACTAAAATTATTAGTTTTGAAACGCCGTCTAGGGTATACTAGGCGGCGTTTTTTTATGGAATACTCGATATTTATGGTTCTAGATGCTGACACAATTTCACAGCAATGTTTACCCAAACATGTTGCTATCATCATGGATGGGAACGGACGTTGGGCGCAAGCTAGAAATAGACCTCGTGTGTATGGGCATAAAAAAGGCGTAGACGCAGTTCGTCAATCTGTTCAGTTTTGTACTAAATTAGGGATACAATCGTTAACCTTATTTGCTTTTAGTAGTGAAAACTGGCGCCGCCCTGAAGACGAAGTAAACACTTTAATGGAGCTTTTCTTATTTGTTTTAACAAAGGAAGTTAAAAAGCTTCATAAAAACAATGTAAAACTGACCATTATTGGAGACTTATCACGATTTTCTGAAGGATTACGTAGCAAGGTAGACGCTGCGCATAAGCTGACTGAAAATAACACCGGGTTGCGTTTAAATGTTGCAGCTAATTACGGTGGTCGTTGGGATGTTGCCAATGCGGCAAAACAACTTGCTTTGCAAGTTGCGCAGGGCACACTAAACGCAGAAGATATTACAGAAGAGCGCTTAGCACAGCATATGAGCATGGCAGATCAGGCTGAACCTGATTTACTTATTCGCACTGGTGGCGATGTTCGTATTAGTAATTTTTTACTATGGCAAGTTGCTTATGCAGAACTTTACTTTACCGAGACACTTTGGCCAGATTTTAATGAAGCAGCATTTGCTGAGGCCATTGCGTGTTACGTTGCCAGAGAGCGACGTTTTGGTTGTACGGGCGAACAAATAAAACAATTACTCGCTCAAACCTAAATAGAATAAGGGTCACATTTTGTTAAAACAACGAATTTTAACCTCTCTAGTGCTAGCTCCATTAGCATTGGCTTTGGTTTTTTATACACCGCTTACGTTATTTAGTTACTTTGCTGGTGCAATTGTATTATTAGGCGCATGGGAATGGTCTGCATTTATGGGCCTTTGCGACAAGCTTAAACGTGCTGCCTTTGTTGTGTTTATTGGCGCTTTACTTGCCTTGCTTAATTTACATTGGCCTATTGAATCATTATGGGAAAATGGCAAGCTAGTCGGTGATGCAAATTACGTATTTACGCTTTCGTTTGCTTGGTGGATTGTTGCTAGCTATTTAATTTGGCGCTACCCAGAAATGGCTAAAGCGTGGAATGAAGGCCTAGTTATGCGCGGCATTGCGGGGCTACTCACGCTTGTACCGCTATGGCTTGCACTAAATACACTACGTAGCGCGCAATATGCTGAATCAACTCATTTTGGTTCGGTGCTTATTTTAGTGGTACTTGGTATTGTATGGAGCGCAGATGTGGGTGCTTACTTTACGGGTAAAAGTTTTGGTAAACATAAGTTAATGCCTAAAGTAAGCCCTAATAAAACAATTGAAGGGTTAGCAGGCGGTGTAGTCGCTTCTATTATTTTTGTATTAGCATTTTGTCACTTTACCGATGTTGATTTAGTTGTATGGCCTGTGTACGCGATAATGACAGCATTTATTGCGTTGTTTTCTGCGGTAGGTGATTTACTGGAAAGCATGTTTAAACGTGAAGCTGGTTTAAAAGATAGCGGTCGATGTTTACCAGGGCACGGCGGTATTTTAGATAGAATTGACAGCTTAACGGCTGCTGCTCCAATGTTTGTTATGTGCTATGCGTGGACTCTTAGTTTATGAGCCAAAAGCAATTGCTGGTTATTTTAGGCGCAACAGGCTCAATTGGTTTAAGTACACTTGATGTTGTGTCGGGCAATAAAGAGTTATTTGATGTTTTTGTTTTGGCTGCAGGACAAAATGCAAAGAAAATGGCAGAGTTGTGTATTGAACATGAACCGCTTTATGCGATTATGGCTAACCAGCAGGCCGCAGAGCAGTTATCTGCGTATTTAGCTAATACTCAGTGCCAAACTCTTGTTATGCACGGTGAGCAAGCAATGAGTGACTTATGTGCTCATCCTGATGTTGACATTGTAATGTCGGCAATTGTAGGTGCAGCTGGTTTACTACCCACATTAAGTGCTGTTGAAGCGGGTAAAAAAGTACTACTAGCTAATAAAGAATCTTTAGTTATGTCAGGTCAGTTGTTTATTGATAAAGTTAAACAACATAAAGCCACTTTGCTGCCAATAGATAGTGAGCATAATGCAATTTTTCAATGCCTACCTTCTTCGTTACAAAATGCCAAAGGCGATCAAAAACTACAGCAACATGGCGTAAGTAAAATTTTGCTTACCGGCTCTGGTGGCCCGTTTTTAACGCGTGATATAAATACGTTAAAAGATGTAACCGTAAGTGAAGCCGTTGCACACCCTAACTGGTCGATGGGTCAAAAAATATCAGTAGATTCCGCAACTATGATGAACAAAGGCTTAGAGTTTATTGAAGCTAAGTGGTTATTCAATTGTGATGCGAGTGATATTGATGTAGTTATTCATCCGCAAAGTATTATTCATTCAATGGTGCAGTACCACGATGGTTCTATTTTAGCGCAAATGGGTAACCCCGATATGCGCACGCCAATTGCCCATGCACTTGCGTATCCTGAGCGAATTAATGCGGGTGTTAAACCGTTAAACTTCTCTGACATTTGTGATTTTTCGTTTACTAAACCTGATTTTTCTCGTTATCCAAATTTACAATTAGCAATTGATGCGTGTAGTGCAGGGCAGGGCGCGACAACAACGGTTAACGCAGCAAATGAAATAGCTGTGGGCGCATTCTTAAACGGTAAAATTGGTTTTACCGATATATACAAAATAAATGCACAGACGCTAGAAGCTGCAACTTACACCAATGTGCAAAGCCTAGATGAAATTTTAGAGTGTGATAAATTAGCGCGTATTAGCGCTTCAGAATTTATAACAAAAGTGGCGCATTAATATGTTTGATTTTTTTTGGAATCTTGGCTCATTTATTTTAGCGCTTGGTATTTTAGTGGCCATACATGAATATGGCCATTTTTGGGTTGCACGAAAAATGGGCGTCAAAGTGCTGCGTTTTTCAATTGGTTTTGGTAAGCCACTGTTAAAATGGCATGACAAATATAATACCGAATACGTGATTGCCGCCATTCCATTAGGCGGATATGTAAAAATGCTTGATGAGCGAGTTGATGACGTACCAGCAAATCAACGACACTTGTCGTTTAACTCTAAATCTGTACAAGCGCGGATTGCTATTGTTGCTGCGGGACCAATGGCTAACTTTCTGTTTGCCATTTTTGCTCTTGCGGTGATGTATATGGTAGGAGTGCAATCGGTTAAGCCAGTTGTTGGCAGCATAACCGAAGGCAGTCGCGCAGAGCAGGCGGGCATTATGCCTTCTCAACATATTATAAAAATTGGTGATGATGACATAACGACATGGCAAGATGTCACGTTTGCGCTTATGTCTAACTTAGGCGAAGAAAGCGTTGAAGTTATTGTTCGTGATAAAAACCTTCAACCACGCGTTAAAACGCTTAATTTAGAGGGTTGGAAGCTTGACCAGCGAGACGTACCACCATTAAGTTCGTTAGGTATTGTGCCATTTAGACCTCAAGCAACTTTAACAATTGCCGCCGTAACTAAAGACTCAGCCGCAGAACACGCTAATTTACAAGTTAACGACACAATTCTGGCTGTAAACGGTGAAACAATAAGCAATTGGCAGCAATTAGTTAATCTTATTACGCAATCAGCTAACAAATCTTTACAATTTAGTGTAAAAAGACAAGATACTATACAAGCCATTACAGTTACCCCTAAAGGGCGCATTGATAATAACGGTATTGAGCAAGGCTTTTTAGGTGTTGCTCCTGTTGTACAGCAATGGCCTGATGGCTATGTAGAGACAAGACATTACGGCCCGCTCGATAGTATTGTGCGAGGCACAAAAGAAACGTGGCGCTTAATTACACTCAGTTTTGACATGATTGGTAATTTAATTACAGGCCAGGTTTCGGTTAAAAATTTAAGTGGCCCTGTGGGCATTGCAGTAGGCGCTGGAACTAGCGTAAGCTATGGGTTAGTGGCCTTTTTAAGCTTTTTAGCCTTAATAAGCGTTAACTTGGGTGTATTTAATTTATTACCCTTACCAGTGCTTGATGGCGGACACTTAATGTATTACATAATTGAACTTTTTCGTAAAAAGCCGGTCTCTGAAAAGACACAAGAGTTTGGTTTTAAAGTGGGTGCCTTGTTACTCATTTTTCTAACATGTTTCGCTTTGTTCAATGATGTATCGCGTTTGTAGTTACAGCGTGGCAAATTACTAATTAGAACACGATTGTAAAGCACCACTAGTAAGGTGTTATGCGGTAATACAGTTGTAAAGGATAAAGATAATAAAATGGCTATAAAAAAACATTTGGCAATAACAAGTTTATTGGGTGCAAGTTTTGCAGCCCTAGGCCAAAACTCCTTTATTGTTGAAGACCTGAAAGTTGAAGGTTTGCAGCGCGTAGCACTTGGTGCAGCGCTAACACATATTCCTATTAACGTAGGCGATAATGTTGATGACTATACGATTTCAAAAACAATAAAGTCACTTTATCGTTCTGGGCACTTTGATAACATAAAAGCACTTCGTGATGGCAACAACGTTATTTTTAAAGTAACGGAACGTCCTACCATCAGCTTTATTGAGTTTGAAGGCAATAAAGACATTAAAGACGAGCAGCTTAATGAGTCTCTTGATCAGCAAGATATTCGCCAAGGTGAACCACTTGATAAAACCGTTATCGATAGTATCGAAAAAGGCTTAGTTGAGTTTTTCCACAGCATTGGTAAATACAACGCTAAAGTAGATATCAGTATTACTAAGCTGCCACGTAACCGCGTTAAACTTAAGTTAGAGTTTGATGAAGGTGATGCTGCTTCTATCCGCCAAATTAACTTAGTGGGTAATGAACTTTTTTCTAATGAAGAGCTTCTTAAACTTGCTGAATCGCAGCAAGATTTACCTTGGTGGCAGTTTATGGGTAGCGACCGTTACCAAAAGCAAACCATTGAAGGCGATTTAGAAAAAATTCGTAGTTATTATTTAGACCGTGGTTACCTACGTTTTAATATCGACTCAACGCAAGTTTCAGTGAGCCCTGAACGTGAATCAGTTTACGTTACAGCTAACTTAACTGAAGGCGTAAAATATAAAGTTAAAGGTTTTGACTTTATTGGTGACTTGCTTGGCCGTGAAGACTTAATTAAAAGTGTTATCCCACTTAGAGCGGGTGAGCTTTATAACGGTTCTGTAGTTACTTCATCTGAAGAGTTTATTAAAAGCTACTTAGCACGTTTTGGTTACGCTAATGCTGAAGTGCGTACAATTCCAGAAATTGACGACGAAAAGCAAGAAGTACAATTAACACTATCGGTTAATCCAGGTAAGCGTGTATACGTTCGTCGTATTATTGTTGGTGGTAACCAAAATACGGCAGATGAAGTACTTCGTCGTGAAATGACACAACTTGAAGGCGCATGGTTATCTAATCAAAACCTTGAGCGTTCAAAACTGCAAATTCAACGTCTACCTTACATGGAAACTGTTGATTTTAACGTAGTGCCTGTACCCGGTGTGGATGACCAAGTAGATGTAGACTTTACTGTAAAAGAGCAATCTGCAGGTAGCTTTAATGCTGGTCTTGCTTATGGTTCTTACTTAGGTCTGCAGTTTAATATTGGTGTAACAGAGTCTAACTTTTTAGGCACAGGTAACCAAATTGGTTTAAACCTTAATACGTCTACAGGTTCTGAAAGCTTAAGCTTATCGTACACAGACCCATACTTTACGCCAGATGGTGTATCGCAAGGCAGTAGCATCTTTTACAGAAACTACGATGCAAGTAAATTCAGTCTTGTTGAATATAAATCGAAAAGTTATGGTTTAGGCACAAATATTGGTTTTCCAATTGATGCTGTAAATCGTGTTAACTTTGGCGCCCGTTGGATTAAAGAAGAGCTTTCGGATATTGCAGAGTACGAGCAAACGCGTGTACTTCGTGAAACATTCTTAGATCCAGATAACCCAGATGCAGGCTTTGACTTTACTAAGTATGAGCTGAGTGTTGGCTGGTCGCGTATCACCGTTAACCGTGGTTTATTCCCAACAGCGGGTTCGCGTCAAACTCTAAACTTAACAGCAACAACGCCTAACTCAGATCTTCAGTACTTTAAACTGAATTACGATTCGCGTTTTTACTGGCCTATATCAAATGACCACCGTTGGGTATTCTCGACGCGTGCAGCACTTGGTTATGGTAACGGTTATGGTTCTACAAACGGGTATGAGCAAACACTTCCATTCCAAGAGTACTTCCGTATAACTGAAATGGAACTACGTGGTTTTGACCGTAATACAATATTACCACGTGCTGTGTCGCGTATACCTTCGTCTATTCCGGGTACGCCAGGTGCAGACGGCACTACAACGGGTAATATTGGTGGTGCATCAGAATTTGATATTCTAGTGCCACAAGGTCGTATTGGTGGTAATGCTAAAGCAGTGGCAGGTATGGAGCTAATTGTTCCTACACCATTCTTAGATGAAGAAAATACCAGCTCTGTACGTACTAGCTTCTTTGTTGATGCTGCAAACGTATGGGATACTGAGTTTAACGTAGACCGCTATCAAAACTTAGGCGTTGATGAACGTGCTAAATTAGATGACTATTCAGACCCAATGCGTTTTAGGGTTTCAACCGGTCTTTCATTACAATGGATCTCTCCAATGGGTCCAATGCTGATCAGTTTTGCGTATCCATTGCAAAAAGAAGAAGATGACGATACGAAAACCATCAGCTTTAACATTAGTAACACTTTCTAAAGGAGTTTTTTGTGAAAAAATTATTTAAATCAACAGCTGTAGCAGTTTTAGCAACGTTAATGATGGGTACTTCTGTGAATGCATTTGCACACAAAGTAGGTATTGTTGATATGCAGGAAATCTACAAGCAAATTCCTCAAATGGCTAAAATTGAACAGTCTTTACAAACTGAGTTTGCTGAACGTCGTCAAGAGCTTGAAAAGTTACAAGGCGATATTCGTTTTGAAGCTGAAAAATTTAAACGTGAAAGTACAACTATGAGCCAAGCTCAAAAAGATACTCTGCGTGAAAAAATTCAAGGCATGCAAAAAAATCTTGCTGAACAAGGTCGCCCTTTAGAGCAAGAGATTAAAGCGCGTCAAAACCAAGAGCTTGCTAAAGTTCAAGGTGTAATCATCAAAACAATTGAAGAGATTGCTAAAGACGGCGACTTCGACGAAGTTAAAGTAAAAGACACTACTATTTACTTTAACCCTAAAGAAGTGACTGATCTTTCATCTAAAGTTGTAGCCGCTGTTAGTAAGAAATAATCACTCTATGCAAAATTATACGCTTTCGCAAATTGCGGAACTTCTAGGCGCCGAACTTCAGGGTGATGGCGCTTTAGAAATAAAAAAAATAGCGACACTTGCAAATGCCCATTCTGGGCATATTGCATTTTTAGCGAACTCAAAATATCGATCGCAACTTGAAACTACCCAAGCGAGTGCTGTAATAGTAAGCCAAGCCGATGCAGAGTACTTTTGTGGCAGCAAAATTATTGTTGCTAATCCGTATGTAAGTTACGCAAAATTAGCGCAATTTATGGATACAACACCACGCTCAGCCTCGACGGGTATTCATCCAAGTGCAACTGTTCATTCAACAGCGATTGTTAGTGATAGCGCCGCTATTGGTGCTAACGCAGTCATTGAAGCTCATGCAGTGATAGGTGACAACGCGCAAATTGGTCCGAACAGTTTTATCGGGGAACGTGTTAAAATAGGTTCTGGCACTAAGCTTTGGCCTAGTGTGACTATTTATCACGATGTTGAAATTGGTTCAGATTGTTTGTTTCAAGCAAATAGTGTTGTAGGTAGTGATGGGTTTGGCTATGCAAATGAGCGCGGGCAGTGGGTTAAAATACCTCAGCTTGGTTCAGTGATCATAGGCAACAAAGTTGAAATTGGTGCAAGTACGACAATTGATCGTGGTGCACTGGACAATACCATCATTCATAGCAATGTTATTATAGATAATCAGTGTCAAATAGCGCACAACGTTGAAGTTAATTCAGGCACCGCAATTGCGGGCTGCACTGTTCTTGCAGGAAGCGTTACCATTGGCAAGAACTGTCAAATTGGTGGCATGGTTGCAATTAATGGTCACATGTCTGTATGTGATGGTGTTATAATTACCGGCATGAGTATGGTGACAAAATCAATCACCGAACCAGGTATTTACTCATCTGGTATGCCCCATACAACAAACAAAGAATGGCGTAAATCAATAGCTCACTTGCGTAACCTTTCAGACATGAAATCTCGTCTTAAAGCGCTTGAAGCATTGGCTAAGTCATAACGTTGAACACTAATAAGGATGCTATTTTGGCAAACGAATTAAATAGCCTTGATATTCAAGAAATTTTAAGTTTATTACCGCACCGTTACCCGATGCTATTAATTGATCGTGTTATTGATTTTACACCTGGCAAGTCTTTACATGCTATTAAAAATGTTTCTATAAATGAACCGGTTTTTACTGGGCACTTTCCAAATCAGCCAATTTTTCCTGGTGTGCTAATATTAGAATCAATGGCGCAAGCAACGGGTTTATTAGGTTTTAAAACAGTAGAAAACCGTAGCGAAAACGAATTGTATTTGTTTGCTGCTGTTGATAACGCACGTTTTAAACAACCTGTAATTCCTGGTGATACAATGCATCTTCATGTTGAGTTTTTAAAAGAACGTCGCAACATTTGGAAGTTTGCTGCAGAAGCTAGAGTCGACGGCAAAATAGTGTGTAGTGCCGAAATTATGTGTGCGAGAAGAGAGTTTTAATAGTGATCCATTCTACAGCAATAATCGAACCTGGCGCTAAACTAGGCAACAATGTCTCAGTTGGTCCGTATAGTTATATTGGCAATGATGTTGTTATCGGTGATAACTGTATTATTGAGTCTCACGTTGTTGTTAAAGGGCCGTCAACTATTGGCTCTGGCAATCATATTTTTCAGTTCGCGTCTGTGGGTGAAGCCTGCCAAGACAAAAAATACAACAACGAGCCAACCACTTTAATCATGGGTGATAACAACGTTATCCGTGAATGTGCCACTATTCACCGTGGTACGATTCAAGACCAAGGTGTTACTAAAATTGGTAGTAATAATTTGTTTATGGCTTATACACACGTTGCACATGACGCGGTAATTGGCGATAACGTAATTTTTGCTAACAACGCAAGTGTGGCCGGCCATGTACATGTAGGCGATTGGGTTATCCTTGGTGGTAATTCGGGTGTTCATCAGTTTTGTAAAATTGGTGCCCATGCCTTTATTGGTATGTATTCAGGTGTTAACAAAGATGTACCACCATTTGTTACTACCATTGGTATGCCTGCAGGTCCTGCAGCTATCAATAAAGAAGGCATGAAGCGTCGTGGTTTCGAAAGTGATGAAATTATGGCTGTACGCCGTGCATACAAAGCATTTTATCGTAAAAGCCTAGGTGCTGAAGAAGCTATTGAGTCGCTTAGTGAAGATGCCGCAAAGTATCCTGCTGTGAAATTGATGGTCGACTTTGTTAAAAACTCAGAGCGCGGCATCGTAAGATAATTCGCGGGTTTGCTTTAAGCATTAAAAAAACCACCCTAGATGATAAATCGAAGGTGGTTTTTTATTGCCCTGCTTTAAGCTAATTCAGTTAATACTCAGGGTAATTGAGTTAATATGCGGGTAATTTATATAATAAAAGCCGTCCTATGCGTTTACCTAAGTTAGTAGTCACTCTTTTTATTACTTCAGTTTTAGCCGCTTGTAGTAGCCAGCCTATTGTTAAATCATCTGCTGGAGAAATCACTCAAGTTGGGAAAGCATCTTTTTATGCTGATAAATACCACGGAAGAACAACCGCCAACGGAGAGCGCTTTAGCCAACAAGCCGCCACGGCAGCCCATTTAGAATTCGATTTTGGTACTACGGTGGTTGTTACCAATCTAGCTAATAACAAATCAGTCACGGTAAGAATCAACGATAGAGGCCCGTATGTGCGAGGTCGTATTATTGATTTATCAAAAAGTATGTTTAAAAAGATAGCCGACCCAAAAGTCGGCGTTATCGACGTGTCTATAAAGGTTTTAAAACCGGGTAGTTAGCGCAACATAAGCAGGATAAGCCCCACTGAGTTCTTTATGAGAGCCTTGTGCGACTACTTTACCGCCTTCCAACCATACAACATTATCCATTTGAGCAAGTAGAGCGGGATCGTGCGTAATTGTGAGCACGCTCGCGTTATTCATAACATGCATTATTGCTTGCATTACCCCTTGCTTAGACTGATTATCAAGACCTTCTGTTGGTTCATCAAGAACTAAAATAGCCGGGTTTTTAAGTAATGCTTGTGCAATAGCTATACGTCTAGACTGACCTTGCGACACATTACGCCCGCCAGTGCCTAATCGTGTTTTTAAACCTTCTTTTAGCTCATTAAACCACGGGCTTAATTGCGCTAACGAGAGCGCTTCAATCATTTGCTCTTTAGTTGCATTTGGCGCGGCATAACGTAAATTTTCACTCAGTGTGCCATCAAAAATATGGTGTTGCTGGGCTAATATATTTATCACACTTGCGCGTATATCATTATTTAACGAATGTAAGTTAACAACGCTATTTTGATTATTTAGCGTTATGCTGCCTTGTTGTAAAGGCCATAAACCAGTCAGTAAATTTACAAGCGTTGTTTTACCGCTGCCGCTTCTACCTACAATCGCTACTTTTTGCTGGGGCATTAACTCAAAACTGATATTAGTAAGCGCTGTTTGCTCACCATATTGGTAGCTAATATTGTTAAGTGCTAACGTGTGGTTTTGCGCGCTAAAGCTTTTATCAACGTCTACATGTGCATCTTTAGCTTGTGAGTTAGCGGCTTTATCTTCAAGTGTAAACAACCGCTCTGCTGCTTTTAATACACTAGGAAGCTCTATAAACGCATTGGGTAGTAGCAATACGCTTTCAAAGCTTGCCAGTACAAATAAACTTAACATAGCAAGTTCTACATTTACCATACTGTTGGTGTAAACCAGTGGGACAATGGTTACTATGCTAGCAAGCATCGCTAATTGAACAACCAACAAGCTTAACCCATCTGAGTTTGCTAGTGCTTTGTGGCGAATAAATAATTGCTGATTGTACTGCTCGCTTAATTCGTCGCACTTATTAAGTTGCTGCGAACGGGCTTGATAAATACTAAGCTCTCTAAGGCCTGTGAGTGTATCTGAAAGCTCAGAGCGAAGTTGTGCACTAAGTTGTGTTTCTTTATGGCTGTTTTTAGTGAGCTTTGCGCTGAGTAGGGCAGGTATAACCACACCTATAAGTATAATGCCAGTAAAGCAAATAAGGGCGACGTTGCCATTATAGGCCGACATAAACAGCATGATGATTGGCACACTTAAAAGAGCGACCAGCATAGGAAGCAAAACGTTTAAATAAAACTTGTCGAGTGCGTCTACATCGTTTTGTAATCGGTTAACTAGATCAGCGCTGCGGCTCATTGCTAAATCAACATTGTTAAGCTTACTTAACGTTGCAAAGACATTGGTACGTATTTCACTTAGTAATAAAAACGTGGCGTTATGAGTAACTAGGCGTTCGCCATAGCGCGATGCAGTTCGTACAATTGCTAAAAAACGAATCGTGCCTGCTGGAGTAAAGTAGTTCATTTGCACGCCCGCAAGACCTGCAGCTGCCATTGATGCTAAAAACCAGCCAGAAATAGCCAACAAGCCCACATTAGCTAATACCGTAATCGTTGCTAAAAATGTACCCAATAGCATCGCTTTATAATGAGGAGCACAAAGCTTTAATAAGCGAATAAAATTATGCATGCGCAACCCCTTGTTTGGCCGTTTTTAATAAATCAGCAAATGCACCATTTTGCGCTGCAAGTGTTTCAAAGTGACCTTGCTCAGCTATTTTCCCATCGTGCATAACAATGATATTGCTGGCATGTTTAACGGTATTTAGTCGATGAGCAATGACTAATACTAAGTTATTTTTAGCATATTCATTAATAGCATCTTGAATAAGCTGCTCTGTTTGGCTATCAAGGTGCGCTGTAGGCTCATCAAGCACTAAAACTGGTGCTTGTTTTATGAATGCACGTGCGAGTGCGATACGTTGCTTTTGCCCGCCAGAAAGTCCTTCCCCTTGCTCACCTATCAGTGTGTTAAAACCATCGGGTAGGGTATTTATAAATTCAAGCACACCAGCTTGCTTTGCTGCATGTTCAAGCTCTTGCTGTGTGGCAGTTGGTTTGGCCAATTTAATGTTGGCAGCAATGGTGTCGTAAAACAGCGTCGCTTTTTGTGGTATCCATGCAATGTTATTTTGCAGGTAAGTAATATCGGTTGTGCTTAAACTCTGATCATTAATAGATAGGTGGTTTATCACCTCAGGGTGAAACCCTAATAAGCAATCAAACAACGTACTTTTACCTGAGCCACTACTGCCCACAACTGCAATTAAGCCTTTATTTGGCAGTGTTAAATTTATATTTTTAATCCCTTCGTTACTATCTGGGTATATAAAATTAAGGTCGGTAATACTTATGGAGTTAATTGTATTTAAAGTTAAATTTTTTTCAGGCGTGCTTGTAGTCGCTGACGCATTTTCGTCACTTGGCAGTGGTGCATTTAAAATCGCAACCATATCGGCAGCGGCACTAATGCCTTGTAAGCGTGCATGGTAATGGCTACCTAGCTGGCGCAGTGGTAAATAAAATTCAGGCGCTAAAAGTAGCACCACAAAGCCAGTAGCAAAATCAAGAGTGCCAAAAAACAGTCTAAAACCAATAATTACTGCGACTAATGCCACGCTAATGGTGGCTAAAAACTCAAGTGCAAATGATGATAAAAACGCGATCTTTAAAACATCGAGTGTAGCGTGTCTAAAATCATCTGAAATTTTAGCTATTTGTTTAAGCTCGGTACGTGTTGCATTAAATAGCTTGAGTTGAGTTAAACCTTGTACGCGGTCAAAAAAGTAATTGCCCAGTACAGCAAGTTGCTTCCAGCGTTTTTGGTTTAAAGCTTCGGCTTTTGAGCCTACCAAAATCATGAAAAAAGGAATGAGCGGGGCGGTTAATAAAAATATCAACCCAGCTTTATAATCTGTCGGAAAAATAACAACCAATATTGCCAGCGGAATAAGCGCGCTGTAAGCAGCACCGGGTAGGTATTTAGCATAATAGTCGTGGAGTGCTTCTACGCCATTATGTAGGGTATTTAATGTAGCGCCTTGGCCGTGTTGTTCTATATAGCTTGGGCCAAGTAAGCTGAGCTTATTTAGAAGTGTTTGGCGCATAGCCGATTTTATTTTAAGTGCAGCATATGCACTCAAGCGTTCGCTTAATGCTAAAAACACCGCGCGCAATAAAATAATGCCTGCTAAGGGCCATAATAAATGAGTAACTTGGGCTAAATTATTACCTTCAAACATAACGTTGTGAATAGTTTGCGCAAGTAAATAAGCACCTGCAATCATCAGTAATGCGTTAAAAGTACCCAGTGCAATGCTTAACTTTAACCACACTGCAGCGGGTTTACTTTGACGCTTTAAAAAAGCGCGCAGTGATTGCTGCTGCGCGCGATCTGGTCGGGGGTTAGTCGTCATCTTTTGTGTTGTTAGCATCGTTTAATAAATCGTGCATGGCTTGTTCATCATCAGCAATGCTGTTTTTATTTTGATGAAATTCGTACCACATTACATTTATTACACCTAAGGTACAGGCCAAAAGTACACCTAAAATCCAAGCGAAATACCACATAGTTTAGTCTCCTTAGTAGCTACCGTGAGTGTTGTTTTCAATTTCTTCAACCGTTACTCTGCGCCACATTTTTACATAACACCAGGTGGTGTAAGTTAAAATAAGTGGGACAAAAATACACACTGCAACAAACATTACATTGAGCGTTTTATGGCTCGATACCGCATCCCAAATTGTTAAGCTAATATTTGGATTGTTGCTTGATGGCATAATAAATGGGAACAGTGAAACACCGGCCGTCATAATCACGCCAATTAACATTAAGCTTGTTGAAATAAGTCCAAGTGCTGGTTTGTTCAATTTAGAAAAAAATAGCGCACTTAGTGCCATTGCAAACGCTAAAATAGGAAAGGTCATAGTCCATGGGCGTTCACTGTAATTGCTAAGCCACGCGCCTTGGGCTGTTGTTACTACTTTAGCTAATGGATCTGCATGGCTTTGTGTATCAGGCATAGATACAATTTGGTAACCCGTTAAATTAGCAACCCAAAAACCAGCGCCTGCAAACAGTATAATAAACACAATCAGTGAATAACGACCATATTGCCCTGAGCGATCTGCTACTGCATCAGCTGTACGAAGCTGTAACCACATCCCCGCATGAGCAATTAGCATAGTGATACTCACTAAACCAGCAAGCAAACCAAACGGGTTAAGTAAACCAAAAAATGAACCTTGGTAGCTAACACGCATTAAGTTATCAATATTAAATGGTACGCCTAAAAATAAGTTACCAAAAGCAACACCAAAAACTAATGCTGGAATTGCGCTGCCTGCAAGCAAGCCCCAATCCCAGTTATTACGCCAGCGTTTTGAGTCTACTTTACTGCGGTAATCAAACCCTAGTGGTCTAAAAAATAGAGCAAAGAGTACTAGCATCATGGCAAAGTAAAAGCCCGAAAATGCAGCTGCATAAACCATAGGCCACGCTGCAAATAACGCGCCGCCTGCGGTAATAAACCATACTTGGTTACCATCCCAGTGTGGACCAATGGTATTAATTACCGTACGGCGCTCTGAATCTGTTTTACCAACTAGGCGAAGCAACATAGCAACGCCCATATCCATGCCATCGGTAATAGCAAAGCCAATAAGCAGCACACCAATGATCAACCACCAAAGCATTTTTAATGTTTCATAATCAAAAATCATGATTGCTCTCCTTCAGTTTGATCAGTTTTATTTGGCAATTCAAAATGATATTTACCAGTATGTAGCGAGCTTGGTCCTTGCTTAACAAAGCGGATCATCAACCAACCTTCAACAATGGCTAAACCAGTATAGAAAACAATAAATCCAGTTAAGCTAATTAAAATATCGTTTACTGTTAGTGACGACGTGGCTAAAAAGGTCGGCAGTATTTCAGATATAGCCCAAGGTTGACGTCCATACTCAGCAACTATCCAGCCAAATTCAATCGCTATCCAAGGTAGTGGAATGCTCAATACGGCAGCCCATAACAACCAGCGCTTTTGCTCAATAACGCGATGTGCGTTGTAGTAAAATGCCAATATAAATACACCCAACATGGCTACACCACAGGCAACCATAATCCTAAATGACCAAAACATAGGGCCTACTTTAGGGAAAGAGTCTTTAACGGCTTTTTGAATGTGCTCTTCGGTAGCATCTACAACATCAGGTGTGTAGCGCTTAAGTAGTAAGCCATAACCTAAATCATCTTTTAGGGTATTAAACTTAGCAACATTTTCTGGCGTATCTTCACCGTTTCTGAGTTTTGTAAGGTATTCATAAGCAATCATACCGTTGCGAATACGTACTTCGTGTTGTTTTTCTAGGTCGTTAATACCCGTTACTTGCTCATCAAGTGAACGCGTAGCAATTAACCCAAGTGCGTAAGGTATTTTAACCGCAGCATGTGTTACTTGCTCTTCTGAATCAGGAAAACCAAATGCGGTAAACGCAGCCGGAGCCTCTTCTGTGTGCCATTCAGCTTCAATCGTGGCAAGTTTTACTTTTTGAACTTCGCCTACTTCGTAACCTGATTCGTCACCGAGTAAAATTACACATAGAATTGATGCTAAACCAAAGCCCGATGCGACCGAAAAAGAACGTTTAGCAAACGCTAAATCACGGCCTTTTAATATGTACCAACTACTTATGCCCAGTACAAACATAGATGCAGCTACATAACCTGCCGACACGGTATGAATAAACTTAACTTGTGCTACAGGGTTAAATACAAGCTCTGCAAAGCTGGTCATTTCCATACGCATGGTTTGATAGTTAAATTCAGCACCTACCGGGTTTTGCATCCAACCGTTGGCAATTAAAATCCACAATGCCGACATATTAGTACCAATTGCCATTAAAAAGGTTGCACCTAAGTGCTGGCGTTTAGAGAGTCTGTCCCAACCTAAAAAGAACATGCCTACAAAGGTCGATTCTAAAAAGAATGCCATTAAACCTTCAATAGCCAGGGGAGCCCCAAAAACATCACCTACGTAATGGGAGTAATAAGACCAGTTAGTACCAAACTCAAATTCCATGGTAAGGCCTGTTGCCACACCAATTGCAAAGTTAATACCAAACAATTTTCCCCAAAACTTAGTCATATCACGATAAATTTCGCGACCGGTCATAACATAAACCGATTCCATAATAACTAAAATCCAGGTCATACCTATCGTTAACGGTACGAATAAGAAATGAAAGAGAGCGGTAACAGCAAACTGTAATCGCGATAGATCCACAAAGGTTTCATCTATCATTATTGGCTCCTTGAGAGTGACGGATTAACAGGGCAACATTTAATTGGCAAAGTTAAGGTTTAATGAACTTTCAGTAATTACTGAAAGTTTGTAATAGTATTTACTTTTGTGCAATTTTTGTCAACATACATATTAGTAAAACTTAATATATATTTCCTATGCTACATCAGTATTAAAAACAAACAACATAAAGCCTTAACTTACGTGATAAAAAACCAGTTATTTAAAGCGTTTAACCAAACAGTAAAACACGGTAAACTAACAAGCATGAACGCCTGGTTTACTTGTGAAATAAAATCAAATGAATAAAGATAAAAAACAACTACGAATTGGTATTGTGGCAGGTGAACTGTCGGGCGATATTTTAGGTGAAGGTTTAATTAAAGCCCTTAAAAAACATTTTCCGGACGCTATTTTTGAAGGAATAGCAGGACCTAAAATGCAAGCGCAGGGCTGTAAAACACTTTACGACATGGATGAGCTTTCGGTAATGGGGCTTGTTGAGGTGCTAGGGCGTTTGCCGCGTTTGCTTAAAATACGTAAACAACTCGTGCAGCATTTTGTAGATAACCCACCTGATGTATTTATTGGTATAGATGCACCCGATTTTAACTTACGTGTAGAAAAACCACTTAAAGATGCGGGCATTAAAACAGTACAGTATGTAAGTCCATCTGTTTGGGCGTGGCGCGAAAAGCGAATTCATACAATAAGTGCAGCCACTAACTTAGTGCTTGCGTTACTGCCATTTGAAAAAGAATTTTACGACAAACACCAAGTGCCATGTACATTTGTGGGACACACATTAGCTGATGATATAGCGCTTGAGCACGACGATAGTAAAGCACGTGCAGAACTCGGCTTAAGCCTTGATGACAAAGTACTGGCGTTACTTCCTGGTAGCCGAGGCTCAGAAGTTGGTTTACTAAGCGAAACTTACATTAAAACAGCCGCAGAGCTGCAAGCTAAAAACCCCAATCTTAAAGTTGTGGTGCCATTGGTTAACGAAAAACGCAAAGCGCAGTTTACTGATATATTAAACGCTACCGCGCCAAACCTTAATGTTAACCTGCTTGATGGACAATCAAAATTAGCAATGCAAGCTGCTGATGCCATTTTATTAGCGTCGGGCACTGCAACACTTGAAGGTATGCTTTATAAAAAGCCAATGGTAGTGGGCTATAAAATAAAGCCTTTGAGCTATTGGATATTTAAAACTTTATTTACGTTTAATATTAAGTATTTTTCGTTGCCTAACTTATTAGCAGACGAAGAGTTAGTGCCTGAGTTTTTACAAAGTGAGTGTAATGTGGCTAATTTAACAAATGCGCTTACTCCTATGCTCAACACTGATAACAAAGAGCTAAAAGCACGCTTTTTAGCTATTCACGAAAAAATTAGATTAAATGCCAGCGAACAAGCAGCGAATGCTGTGGCGGAGTTAATAAATGCAAATTGATAGACCCAATGTATCCTTAATTGCCGGTGTAGACGAAGTAGGGCGCGGTCCACTTGTGGGTGATGTAGTTACTGCCGCCGTCATTTTAGACCCCACTAAACCGATTGCTGGCTTAGCGGACTCTAAAAAATTAACGGATAAAAAACGCCAAGCGCTTGCGATTGAAATAAAAGAAAAAGCATTGTGCTATGCGTATGGCCGCTGCAATCCAACAGAAATTGATGAATTAAATATTCTGCACGCGACTATGCTTGCCATGACTCGCGCAGTAGAGGCATTAAGCACACAACCTGAATTTGTATTTATAGATGGTAATCGTTTGCCAAAACTCACTATGCCAGCGCAAGCTATTGTTAAAGGCGATAGCTTAGTAGCTGAAATTTCAGCCGCGTCTATTTTAGCTAAAGTAGCCCGCGATGACGAAATGATTGAACTTGATAAACGCCACCCAGAATACGGCTTTGCAGGGCATAAAGGGTATCCAACTAAAGCACATTTTGCAGCGCTTGAGCAGTACGGCGCGATTGACGAGCATCGTAAAAGCTTTAAACCTGTGCAGCGTGTTTTAGCGCAAGCCAATGGTGAGGGTTAAGCATGGCTGCTCCTGATTTTGTTCATTTAAGGGTTCATTCAGATTTTTCGATGGTTGACGGCCTCGCTAAAACAAAGCCAATAGTTGCTAAAGCGCAAGAGCTGCAAATGCCCGCTATTGCGATTACCGATCAAATGAACTTTTGTGGCTTAGTGCGTTTTTACGGCGCAACACATAACGCCGGTATTAAGCCTATTGTGGGTGCTGACTTTTGGGTTCGTAGCCCAGAATTTCCTGACGAGCCAAGCCGCTTAACCATATTAGCCAAAGACAACGACGGCTATAAAAATATTACCTTATTAATATCTAAAGCGTATCAACGTGGGCATGTGTTTCATCGCCCAGTGATTGACCGAGAATGGCTGGTGGAGCATAAAACGGGCTTAATTATTCTCTCGGGCGCTAAAGATGGTGACTTAGGTAAAGCGTTACTAAAAAATAATCCAAGTGTTATTGAATCGGTAGTTAGCTTTTATAAGCAGCATTTCAGCGATAACTACTACCTTGAGCTTGTGCGCACTAACCGACCGCTTGAAGAAGACTACTTACACATGGCGGTAGAGCTTGCTACCAAAGAGCAGTTACCTGTTGTAGCGACCAACGAAGTAGTGTTTTTAAAGCCTGAAAACTTTGAAGCGCACGAAATTCGCGTTGCTATTTTTGACGGCTACACGCTTGACGATAAACGCAGACCTAAACGGTTCTCTGAAGAACAATACCTAAAAACATCAGAGCAAATGGCTGAGCTGTTTAGCGACATTCCAGAAGCCCTACAAAACACAGTAGAAATAGCTAAACGTTGTAATGTAACGGTTCAGCTAGGGACTTACTTTTTACCTGATTACCCAACTGGCTCACTTAAGATTGATGAGTTTTTAGTTAAAGTATCAGAAGACGGTCTTGAAGAGCGATTACAGTTTTTATTCCCCGACGAAGAAGAGCGAAAAGTAAAACGTGTTGAATACGATGAGCGACTTGATATAGAGCTTGGCGTAATTAACCAAATGGGATTCCCAGGTTACTTCTTAATCGTAATGGAGTTTATTCAGTGGAGTAAAGATAACAATATTCCGGTTGGGCCTGGTCGTGGTTCAGGTGCAGGTTCATTAGTTGCGTACGCCCTTAAAATTACCGATTTGGACCCACTTGAATTCGACTTGCTTTTTGAGCGATTTTTGAATCCAGAACGTGTATCAATGCCCGATTTCGACGTCGATTTCTGTATGGATAGACGAGACGAAGTAATTGATCACGTGTCGGCTTTGTATGGGCGAAATGCCGTATCGCAAATTATTACCTTTGGTACCATGGCTGCAAAAGCGGTAATACGCGATGTAGGGCGAGTGCTTGGGCACCCTTACGGGTTTGTTGATCGTATTTCAAAAATGATTCCAGGCGATCCTGGGATGACACTTGCTAAAGCGTTTGATATAGAACCGCGCTTGCAAGAAGCCTACGATGGCGATAACGAAGTAAAAGATTTAATCGACATGTGTCGCATCCTAGAAGGGTGTACACGTAACGCCGGCAAACATGCGGGTGGCGTAGTAATATCGCCAACCACTATTACCGACTTTGCTGCACTTTATTGCGATGACGAAGGTAAGTTTCCGGTCACACAGTTTGATAAAAACGACGTAGAAACTGCAGGCTTAGTTAAGTTCGATTTCTTGGGTTTACGTACACTGACTATATTGCAGTGGGCGGTCGAAATGACCAACGTGCGCATGGAGCGCCAAGGTAAAGACCTCGTTGATATAAATACCATCCCACTGGATGATAAAAAAAGTATTGAATTGCTACTTCGCGCCGAAACGACCGCTGTATTCCAGCTAGAGTCGCGCGGTATGAAAGACTTAGTACGCCGACTTAAGCCCGACTGCTTTGAAGATATGATTGCACTCGTGGCCTTGTTCCGACCAGGTCCGCTGCAATCAGGCATGGTAGATAACTTTATCGACCGAAAACTGGGCCGCGAAGAAATCTCATACCCAGATGCGCAGTATCAGCACGAAAGCTTAAAACCAATACTTGATCCAACGTACGGCATTATCTTGTATCAAGAACAAGTAATGCAAATTGCGCAAGTACTAGCAGGTTACACGCTAGGTGGCGCCGACATGCTGCGTCGTGCAATGGGTAAGAAAAAACCCGAAGAAATGGCAAAGCAGCGTTCAACGTTTGAAGATGGCGCAAGAAATAACGGCATTGACGGCGAACTCGCAATAAAAATCTTCGACTTGGTAGAAAAGTTCGCAGGTTACGGTTTTAATAAATCTCACTCGGCGGCGTATGCACTTGTTTCGTATCAAACGCTGTGGATGAAAACGCATCATCCTGCAGAGTTTATGGCTGCGGTAATGTCGGCTGATATGGATAACACCGACAAAATCGTTATTTTGGTGGATGAATGTGAAAACATGAAGCTCACCTTATTGCCGCCAGATGTGAATGCAGGTGAGTTTAAGTTTACAGTAAACTTGCAAGGCGAGATTGTTTACGGCATTGGCGCGATAAAAGGCGTAGGTGAAGCACCGGTTGATGCAATATTAGAAGCGCGTGCAAAAGGGGGCCCATTTAAAGATTTATTTGATTTTTGTGCCCGAGTTGATTTAAAACGCTTAAATAAACGCGTGACCGAAAAATTAATTTATTCAGGTGCACTCGATAATTTAGGGCCAGAAAAAACCCAAGCTGGCCGTGCTACATTACTAGCTAGTTTAAAAAGTGCAATGCGGGCAGCCGACCAACACAACAAAGCTGAGCTATTAGGGCAAAGTGATTTGTTTGGTTTATTAGCCACTGAGCCTGATGAAGTAGAACAAGCCTTTATTAAAGCCACAGGCCTAACTGATAACGAATGGTTAGATGGTGAAAAAGAAACCCTAGGCCTTTATTTAACTGGGCATCCGATAAATCAGTACCGCCGTGAGCTTAGGCATTATACCAGCGGGAAAATAGTTGATTTACAGCCAACGAACCGCGATGTATTTGCAACAGCCGCAGGTTTGGTGATTGCTTCTAGGGTATTAATTAACAAAAAAGGAAATCGTTGGGCCTTAGTAACTTTAGATGACAAGAGTGCACGGATTGATGTACGCTTGTATTCAGACGAGTTTGAAAAGTACCAAGATATGCTCCAAGTTAACAATATCTTGGTAATATCTGGACAGGTCAGCTTTGATAACTTCTCCGGTGGTATTACAATGACCGCCAGAGAAATAAACACCATTGCTCAAGCGCGTGAAAAGCGTATTAAAGCGATTAAAATGACGCTGAACATGGTGCAAGTCGAGGCAGGTTTCTTCGATAAATTACAAAAAGTACTCGAACCCTATAAAATGGGAACGTGTCCGATCAAGGTTTATTACCAACGTCCAGATGCGTTGGCGCAATTAACTCTTGGGATCGAATGGTGTGTTACGCCAAGTGACGACTTAATTCATAAGTTATCACTAATGGCTGCGCAAGATGTAGAACTAGAATTTAACTGATTAGGTAGTTTAGAGCATGAGCCTCAATTATCTTGATTTTGAGCTTCCAATTGCAGAATTAGAAGCAAAAATTGAAGAATTACAAAATATAAGCCGCGCTGGCGAATTAGACCTTGAGTTAGAAGAGGAAGTCAGCAAATTAAAAGAAAAAAGTGCCAAACAAAAACAGGAGATTTTTTCTAATTTAGGCGCTTGGCAAGTATCACAGTTAGCACGTCATCCGTTGCGTCCTTACACTCGAGATTATATCGAGCGCATTTTCACGGAATTTGACGAGTTTGCTGGCGATCGTACTTTTGCTAACGATCCGGCTATTTTAGGAGGCGTTGCGCGTTTAGATGGCGAACCAGTAATGGTTATTGGCCAACAAAAAGGCCGTGACACTGCTGAAAAAATTAAACGCAACTTTGGTATGCCAAAGCCAGAAGGTTACCGTAAAGCATTACGCTTAATGGAAATGGCTGAGCGTTTTAAAATGCCAATCATGACCTTTATCGACACGCCGGGTGCATACCCAGGTGTTGGCGCTGAAGAACGTGGTCAATCTGAAGCAATCGCGCGTAACTTAAAAGTAATGGCGACACTTAAAGTGCCGACAATATGTACGGTTATTGGCGAAGGCGGTTCAGGTGGTGCATTAGCGATTGGTGTGGGCGACAGAGTTAACATGTTGCAATACAGCACTTACTCTGTAATTTCGCCTGAAGGTTGTGCGTCTATTCTTTGGAAAAGCGCCGACAAAGCACCACTTGCAGCAGAAGCAATGGGTGTAACCGCAGAGCGAGTTAAAGAACTAGATTTAATCAGTAACTTAATTGATGAACCTCTAGGTGGCGCGCACCGCAATTACGATGCTATGGCACGTAACTTAAAAGTTCGCCTTAAACGTGACTTAGCAGACCTACAAGCGCTTACGCTTGAAGAAATGCTTGATCAACGTTATAAACGTTTAATGTCGTTTGGTTATTGCTAAACACATTAAATGTTAAAAAAAAGCCGCTTATGCGGCTTTTTTGCTTTAAAATGTTCAGAGTTTTTATATAAAAGTGCGCCCATATGCATACATCAGCAATTTATCAGCAATTAAAAAAATCATTAAATAGCTATATTGAGCAAGGCAACACCACTTTTACAGTGGCGCTTTCTGGTGGCGTTGATTCTGTGGTGCTGTTGCATTTAATGCGCACTTTAAAAGAAGATAATCCTGCAATTAATGTATCGGCTATTTATGTTCACCATGGTTTGAGCCAGTATGCTGATGACTGGCAACACTTTTGCAAAAACGTATGCATTGAGCTTAATGTGCCTTTTGAAGCTGCGAAAGTTGTTATTGAACAGCAGTCGCGCACAAGTCTTGAAGCCCAAGCACGCGACGCCCGTTATAAAGCACTTGATGAACTAAGCCCACAAGGCAGCATTATTTTACTGGGCCAACACTTAAACGACCAAGTAGAAACGTTTTTACTGCGCTTAAAGCGTGGCTCAGGTTTAAAAGGGCTAGGTTCTATGTATAAAGAGCGCTTGCTGCAAAGTGGGCGTATATGTTTTAGACCATTGTTAAATGTAGCTCGCAGCGATATAGAAGCGTTTGCAACGCAGTTTAGTGTTAGCCACATAACCGATGACTCTAATACAGATGAAAGTTTTGATCGTAACTTTTTACGCTCAAAAATAGTACCCGTGTTAGCTGAGCGCTTTAATGGGTTTGAACAATGCACTGCACGAAGTATTGAGCTACTACAGCAGCAACAAACATTACTTGATGAATATACTCAGCTTGATTTAAATAAGTGTATTAACGAGCATCAAGCACTTTGCATTGGCCAGATAAGCGAATACAGCGCAGCGCGCATTGCAAATATAGTACGTGCGTGGCTTGCACTATTTACACAAGTGATGCCATCGCAAAAGCAGCTCGAGCAAATTATTAATCAAGCAATGTGCGCAAAAAACGATGCACAAATGCGTATTGATTTGCTCGATGGGCAAATACGTCGTCATCAAGGTTATTTGTATTTTGTAACACCAAGTGAAGTATTAACAGATATTGAGCTGAATCATCCAGAGCTAAAACTTGCAGACGGGCGCTTATTAATTAAAAGCACCGGTTGCGGAGTAAGACCTCCACACGCTAATGAGCAAGTAATTGTTCGCTTTGATTGCAATAGCGCACGCATTAAACCACTTAAAAAGCCTGGTAGTAATACAGTTAAGCATTGGTTTAAAGATGCAAAAATAGCGCCCTGGCTTCGCGCCAGTGTGCCGCTTATTTTTTATAATGATGAATTAGTTCAAGTGGTTGGTTATTTTATAAGTGCTAAGCATATTGATGAAAATGGTATTTTTTGGGAGTGTAAATAAATGAGTAAACAGCCGCATGTTGGTTTGTCGTTAGTAACAAAAGCGCCAGTGGGTATGCTAATAACGGCCGTTATAGCTATTATTGCTAATATTTTACTTGAGCTAAATATAGTTACGCTAGGTTATGCAGTTGCGGGTGGAATTGTATCTGCAGTGCTTTTATTAGCTTACTGGTTAGGTAAAGGTGGATTGTTTTTTATTTTAGGCGTGAGCCTGCCACTGCTTTTAGTATTATTTACACCGCTTGCTACTATTACCGCATTACTTAATTTAATTAGCGGATTCTTTTTTGGTTTTTGTGCTGCTTTGTTTATTTATAGATTGGTAAGTGCAAAGCCTAGCGGGGGAAGCTAGGCTTTTTATTTAATGCAGTTAAAAAAACTAATATGCTTTTGCGCAGTTTCTACCAGATGCTTTTGCTTTGTATAAGCCTTTATCGGCGCGAGCAAATATTTCAGTTTCGCTGTCTTGGCTGTTAGCTAAAGTAAAACCAATACTGGTTGTTACTTTATACTTAGACATTAGAGGCGATTTTCTTACTAAGCACATTATCCGCTCAGCAATCACTTTATTCGTTGTAAACTCAGGGTCTTCAATAAGTAAAGCAAACTCATCACCACCAAATCTAAATACCGAATCAGTGCCGCGTATGCTGCTACACAGTACTTTTGAAAACTCTTTAAGTGTATCGTCACCAATTTTATGGCCAAAGTTGTCGTTAACTTGTTTAAAATTATCTAAATCAAGCAGCATTAAACTAAATGGACGCTGGTAACGACGGCAGTTTTCAAGTTTTTGCAGTAAAAAGTCATTAAACTGACTACGGTTATTTAAGCCGGTTAACGCATCTTTTGTGGCAAGCTTTAATACTCGGCTATACATCATTGCATTACGAAGTGGATAAACCAGCGCAGTATGCAAAGTATGTAGCTTTTTCTCAATGGCTTGACCAAGTGGGAATTTACTAAAATAAATTAGCTGCCCTAAATGTTCTTTACCAATCGCCAAATCAAAAATATAGGGTGTACTATTTGTATCACTCTGTGATGTTTGTGTAGTTCCCAGTGTTGACTGAAACTGTAAACCAGAGAAATTTAACAATTGTTTTGTAAATTTTGCGTATATAGCTAAAACATCCTCAATCACTAAGCTAGTTTGTAGCTCTGTAACGAGTTTATGTGTTTCTGTTATTTCATTTGTTGGCGAATGTTCAGCCGAAAACGGCAAAAAATCACCGCGACCAGACACACGCTGCGTCAAAATATGGACGTTTTCCATTAAATTCTCCCCCGAGGGTGTTACTTTGCAATTACTAAGCGATTTTTGTGCCATATTTTAAAACTGGCTGAAAAACAGAAGGTTGCTATATTTAAAGTAAGTCCCTTGGTTTAATTGACGCGTGAGGCCGAATTTGCAGAGTATTAACGTTCAAATTTTTGGCTTGCTAGTGGCAGCAGTTCTTTTTGTGTGGTTTTTTAAACGCATTGGCTTGCCGCCTATTTTGGCGTACCTAGCAACGGGGGTTTTAGCCGGTAGTCATGGTATTGGTTGGTTAGCGCAATCTCATGAAATAGAGTTTGTAGCAGAGCTTGGGATTGTGTTTTTGTTATTTAGTTTGGGGTTAGAATTTTCTATCTCGCGGCTAATGGCAATGCGAAGCCTAGTATTTGGGCTGGGCTCGTTACAAGTAGGTATAACCAGCTTACTCTTCATTATTATTTTATATTGTTTAGACTTTTCCCTACTCACCAGTTTTACCATTGGTACAATTATGGCGCTTTCTTCTACGGCTGTAGTGGTTAAGCTATTAAAGGAAACGGGTGAGCTTAATCAGCGCCGTGGGCAATTGGCCGTTGGTGTACTGCTTTTTCAAGATATTGCTGTTGTTCCTCTATTAATAATACTTCCTTTATTTGCATCAAGCGACTCTCAAAGTATTGGCTGGGCTTTAGCGTTTGCCCTAAGTAAGGGCGCATTTGTATGCGTGCTTCTTTGGGCAATTGGTAAATGGGTATTGCCCATTGTGTTTAAAGAAATAGCGCAAGTACGAACCGATGAGTTGTTTGTGCTTACCACTATATTAGTCGCCTTATTTGCGGGCTTTTTAACGTATATGTTTGGCTTGTCTATGGCATTGGGCGCTTTTTTAGCGGGAATGATGTTAGGTGAGAGCCATTACAGGCATCAGTTAGAGGCCGATATACGTCCATTTCGCGATATTTTAATGGGACTGTTTTTTGTAACTGTGGGTATGCAGTTGGATATTTTATTTGTACTGGCGCATATAGTAATAATTATTGGCGCATTGCTTGGGTTACTCGTATTAAAAATTACAGTAGTAGCACTTAGTGCGCGGCTAATGCATGAGCGAAACCAAGATTCACTCGCCTGTGGCATTATGCTGTGGCAAATGGGGGAGTTTGGTTTTGTACTTATCGCACTTGCTGGCCAGCATCAGCTACTAAACTCAGAGCAAGCTTCATTTTTAATTGCCCTTGGTGTGTTATCAATGGCATTTACACCATTTTTGATTGATAAAACGCCATTTATTTTGAAGCGTTTGGGTATACTCGATCGCCCTAGTTTAGCGCTGGAGAGTGAGCCACAAAGTAGTACACTTTATAGTGACCATGTTGTTATTTGTGGTTTTTCGCGTGTTGGGCAAACTATAGCGCGTTTTTTAAAGCCCGAAGCAATAGACTACGTTGCCATTGAAAGTAACCCAATTTTAGTACAAGAAGGCAAAGCGGCAGGTGAGCCTGTTATATTTGGCTATGTTAAACAAAAAGATATTTTAAAGTGCGCAGGAGTAGAGCGAGCTCGCTTGGTTATTATTACTTTTACAGAGCTTGATCACGCACAAGTTGTTATTGATACCATAAAACAAATAGCGCCCAACGTTAAAATACTTATTCGTACTCGTGACGATAGCCAGTTAGATTATTTAAAAGGGCTAGGCGTAACCGAAGTAGTGCCTGAGTCGTTAGAGGCGAGCTTAATGCTCGTGTCGCATGTGTTGTCTATGTCGGGCGTACCGATGACGCGTATTGTGCGTAGAGTAAGTAAAGAACGTCGTAATCGTTATCCGTTAATGCAAAGCTTTTACGCAGGGTATTTTAAAGATAGCGAAGATGCCTCAAGTGAACGATTAGAATACTTACATGTTGTAGCGCTACCTCAGCAAGCTTATGCCGTGGGTAAAACAATTGAAGATCTTAATTTAGAAAAGCGGCGAGTACTCGTAAAAGCACTGCGCAGAGAAGGAGCCGAAATAGATACGCCATCAGCGCAAACAACATTATTGGCTAATGACGTTTTAGTATTACAAGGTAAACCAAGGCGTGTTGAGCGGGTAGAGCACTATCTGCTCGACGGAATCGAATAGTGACTTAGATTAATCTAACTCTGAAAGATTAATCTAACTCTAAGAATTCACGCATCTTAGGCAGCTGCGCCATACCGTCTTCATAGCCAATTTGCATTAAATGCTGGGTGTAGCGTTTTTCAAACAATAGGTAACTGGTTAAGCTCGATTGCGAATGCTTTTTTACACCTATGGTACGTAGCAATACTTTAATGGCCCATGGCATATCGTCGTAATACTGCGCTGCAATTGCGTTAAAGTTTTGCGAAGGGTTAATGACAAAGGTATCTATTTGTTTAAGTTCTTGATGTTTGTCGCGAGCGGGTAATAGCCCTAATGTTCGGTTAACACGAGCCAAGCGCTCTAAATCCGATTGCATAGTGTCGGTAAATACACTGTCGAGTAAATGCCCTGCAACAGCGGATAGACCCGGATAATGTGGCGAGTAACCCGGAGGGTGTAATTCTTTGGGTTGGTCGACCCCAATAATAAATATTTTTTCAGCGCCTAAATGAATCGACGGACTCAGCGGAGAAAGTTGATGTATAGAGCCATCCCCAAAGTAATGGTTATAAATATTTACACTTGGAAACACCATAGGGATGGCACTCGATGCCATTAAGTGCTCAACATTAATACGAGTTGCACGGCCTTCGCGTTTAGCACGCTGCCATGATGTTTGCGTATTAGATTGAAAAAATGCAACAGAGTCGCCCGTTGTATAACTTGAGGCCGTAATAGACAGCGCATCTAAATAATTACGATGTAAATTGCGCTCAATGCGGTGTAAATCTAAAATTTCGTTTAATAAACCACGCAGAGGGCGGTTGTTTAGCAAGCTCGCTGGTGGATGGTTAATATGCTCTGACTGAAAGCTCGTTAAAATATTACGCGCAATATGACCAAATACGCTTAAAAAATCACTTTTATAGACCATAGAGGTTGAAAAGTTTTTCCAAACTGATTCAAGCTTTCGTACAGCCAAATGCGCACAGGAGGCGTAACATGCTAACGCAGCTGAGTTAATAGCCCCAGCAGAGGTGCCATTTATTACTCTAAATGGCAATGGAGCGGTACGAGGCATACTATGAGCTAGCGCTTTAAGGACACCCACTTGATAAGCAGCACGTGCGCCACCACCTGTGAGTAATAAGGCAATTTTAGGTTTTTGTGGATCAACTTGCTTGATTTTCATATTGGTGGTTAAACTGTTCTACGTCTTTACTTTATTTATTAACTGTAAGTCTTTAAGCTAGAAGAATCAAAGGATAACTGCCCTAATACTTATTACATTGTTTAATCACCCAATTTAGTACGTAACTTACTTTGCTATAATTGCCATATTATAAAATGTAATAGTATTTGTGTAAGAATGAATTTAATCCACTTAGCGTACTCTAAGTGATATCGCATTTTAATTTTTATGGAGTTCGTATGTCAGATAAACCAGAAGCATCAGATGTTCAAAAACGTCCACCTAATAACAATATTCTTTTCGCCGTTATTATTTTAATAGTCGTAGCATGTGCGGCCGCCTTCGTATTGCTAACACCCAGTGACGAGCAAGCAACACGCACTGAGGTAGAGCCCACAGTTAAAGAACAACCTATGATGGAGCTTAAACCCGAGAACGACCCCGTGGTAGATGCGCCGTCTGTAAATCCAGAAAAGCCAGCAGAGCTTGAAGTACCAGCACAAAGTCCAAGTGAGCCAGTGCCAGAAGTAGAGCCACTACCAACGCTTAACGAAAGTGATGCAGTTGTTGTTGCTAAAATGGACGAGTACCTAAGCGACTCAGTAATGAGCTTAATGGTGACCGACGATGTTATTCGTCGTGGTGTGGTATATGTAGATAACTTAGCAAAAGGAAAAATAGCTAAAAAACACATGCCTGTTGTACAGCCAGAAGAAAAATTTAGCGTGAATGAAGGTGATATCCTAACGATTAACCCTAACAGCTACGAGCGTTATACACCGTATGTGAAAATATTTACCAGTATGAGTGCAGCGCAAGCCGTTCGCATGTACGAAGAGTACCAGCCACTTATTAATAATGCATACAGTGAAATTGGTTACGGCGATGACGAGTTTAATCAAACGCTAACCGATGCAATCGATTTATTACTTGATACGCCAGAGCCTGAAGGTGACTTGCCGTTACTTCGTGATTCAGTAACGTATCAGTATGCGTTTTCGGAGTGGGAGCAATTACCAGATGCACAAAAACAGCTTTTACGTATGGGTCCAGAAAACATGAAAAAAGTAAAAGCAGCATTACGTAATATAAAAGCGCAGTTAGAGAACAATTAATACGCACTAAAATAGCTAAATACGCCGCGATTGTATATGAAGTATGCAATCGCACTTTCTTTTTAGATTATCCCTTGAATAACAGAGCAAAAGTAGAGATAATCCCTCCCGCGCCAACCAAGGCCCTCAATGGTAGTCTTATTGGTCCTCTCGCAACACTAGCAGGCGAACCTGGTCAGGCCCGGAAGGGAGCAGCCACAGTTTGTGACGTGTGTGCCGAGATGTGGCTGGTAAGACTGCCACCCAAATTCCTCATTTGGGTGTTTGAACTAATAAACTTAATTCCTCAAAAATAATTCCTCTAATTAAACAATACTATTTATTTATAGATTACTTTATAAATTACTTTATAGATTGTTATGTCATTTTTGTTAAAAATATTACTAATAACTACGTGATAGTATTAATTAAAAGTAAATTAACCTCCCTTTTAAACATGTTGCTCATCCTCGATTCGTAAATACGACTTAAGTCTAGATTGTGTAGTACGAAGTTAGGATTAGAATAATGTCAAATTTAGAGAGGAGCTCAGTATGCACTTGGAACGTATTCGCAATAGTAACCTGCATGACAAGGTGATGCCGGCAGAACAAGCAAGCCAATTTATTAAAGATGGAATGACTGTAGGGATGAGTGGTTTCACTCGCGCCGGAGAAGCTAAAGCAGTACCCAGAGCATTAATTGAGCAAGTCAAAAAAAATCCAATCAAAATAAATTTAATGACGGGTGCGTCATTAGGTAATGATCTCGACAAGCTATTAACAGAAGCGGGCATTTTAGCGCGTCGTATGCCTTTTCAAGTAGATAGCACTTTACGTAAAGCGATTAATAACGGTGAAGTAATGTTTATTGATCAGCATTTATCTGAAACAGTTGAGCATTTACGTAACCATCAACTAACCATGCCTGATGTGGCTGTTATTGAAGCCGTTGCCATTACCGAAGAAGGGCATATTGTGCCGACTACATCGGTTGGTAATTCAGCGAGTTTTGCTATTTTTGCCAAAGAAGTAATCGTTGAAATTAATATGCTGCATAACCCGAATCTTGAAGGTTTGCATGATATATACATCCCTTCGTATCGTCCTACTCGCCAACCAATGCCGTTAGTTAAAGTAGATGATAGAATTGGTAGTACTGCAATTCCTATCGATCCTGCAAAAATTGTTGGTATTGTTTTTACTAACCAAAGCGACTCGTTTTCTACCGTTACCGACCCTGATGAAGATACCGCATCTATTGCGCGCCATTTAGTTAACTTTTTTAAAGACGAAGTGGCTCAAAATAAATTGCCAGCTAATTTAGGCCCGCTACAAGCAGGCATTGGTAACATTGCTAATGCAGTGATGATGGGACTACTCGACTCTGACTTTAAAGACCTAACAATGTACTCTGAAGTACTGCAAGATTCGACGTTTGACCTAATTGACGCAGGTAAGCTTAGTTTTGCATCGGGCAGCTCAATTGTTTTGTCTGAGCGTTGTAATGCGCAAGTATTTAATAATTTAGAACAATACAAAGACAAGCTAGTATTACGCCCTCAAGAAATTTCGAACCATCCTGAAATAGTGCGCCGTTTAGGAATTATTGCAATAAACACTGCGCTTGAGTTTGATATGTATGGCAATGTAAATTCAACACATGTTTGTGGCACACGGATGATGAATGGTATTGGTGGCTCTGGTGATTTTGCTCGTAATGCTCATTTAGCAATATTTGTGACTAAATCGATTGCTAAAAATGGCGCTATTTCAAGCGTAGTGCCTATGGCCAGTCATGTTGATCATAACGAACACGATGTTGATATTTTAGTAACCGAGCAAGGCTTAGCTGATTTACGCGGTTTAGCGCCGCGTGAGCGAGCGATACAAGTCATTAAGCATTGTGTGCACCCAGATTACCGTGACGATATGTTAGATTACTACAATCGCGCTTGTGAGCGTGGCGGGCATACCCCTCATTTACTTGAAGAAGCATTTAGTTGGCATATTCGCCTTGAACAACAAGGCAGCATGAAAAAAGTATCTGCAGCAGATGCTCCAGTGCAACTGTCAGCATAAGCATTTTAGTTTATTAATATTGAATTAGTTAGTTTTATACTTACTTTTGAACCGCACTAGTGTCAGCTCAATCAGCTTTGATTAGTGCGGTTTAATAAAAACTTTAAGTCCAAAATAATTTTATACCTACTCTTTGCATACCTTTTCCAGCCACCTTTTATTATTTTATTTACTTAGGTTTAAGTGCTATTACCGTTATTAAGTGTGTAATGTGTTTATTAAAAAATAGAGATGCTTAAATGGCTTTTGACAGAGGGTTAGAAGAGCGACTCTATGAGTTGTTTAATGCGCGCCACGATTTAGTAGTAAAGAAAATCTTTGGTGGTTTATGTTTTATAATTTCGGAGTATATGTGCTGCGTAATAATAGGCAACAAGCTGATGGTGCGAGTAGGGCCTGAAAACTACAGCGATTGTTTAGCTAAACCTCATGTAACTGAAATGGACTTTACCGGAAAGCCAGTTAAGGGCTTGGTTTATATTTTGCCTGAAGGTTTTGAGTCTGATTCTGATTTAACATATTGGGTAAATACGTGCGTTAACTTTGTAGAGTCTTTACCGCCCAAACCTTTTAAAAAACGACCCGCACTTAAGTAAATTAGCGAAGTATCACCTTAATTAAAATACGCATTGCAATCAAATTACTGGCGCTATGAGCATGAATACTACATAATTGAGCGACTGCTCACTTATGCGCTTTTTACTTAAGTATGATTCATACTATTTCAAAAGACGCTTTGAACACTAGTTTGTAAAGCTGTTTATTAGCACAGCTTTAAATTTTTTAGTAAATAAAAGAGAGAATGTAATGATTAAAGTAAGCGTATTATACCCAAATAATGAAAGTGCTACTTTCGATATGGACTACTACTGTAAAACACATTTACCACTAGTTGCAGAGTTAGTTGGTAAAGCGCTTATATCAAGTAGTGCAGATGCAGGTTTAGCTGGTGGCGCACCGGGCGAAGCGCCAACTTATATTGCTATGGGGCATTTAGTGTTTGAATCGGTAGAATCTTTTCAGCAAGCCTTTGCACCTCATCAAGAAGTAATAGCGGCTGATTTAGTTAATTTTACTAACGTGTCTCCAGTAATTCAAATTAGCAATATTGCTGGGTAAATTACACGCTAAAACTAATTTAAGAATTACTTAATAACCCCTACTGTATTTAATACAGTAGGGGTTTTATTTTAACTGCAATAAAAGGGCTAGCGCTCTGTTTTAAGTAAAATTAGTTCTAATATTTAGATGTATTAAACCCGCTCCTGTGTTGATTATGAAAATGATAAGAGTTATCATTTAGCTTGTTGGCTATCTACACTTCTCCCAGGAATTATCATGTTTAACCCTAATTATTTGGCATTAAGTATTGCTGCGTCTTTATCTGCTTTTTCTAATATGGCATTTGCAGAGCAAAATAACGATATTGAAAAAATAGAAGTAACTGGCCGTGCCCAGCAATTTTACCTAGAAACCGAAAGTAAAATTGGTACTAAAACTAATTTAGATCTTATTAAGCTTCCGCAATCGGCTCAGGTGTTAACAGAGCAACTTATAATTGACCAAGCAGCTCGTGACATTACCGATTTGTACCGATCTATTGCGGGAGTGAGCGAATATAGCTACTCAGGCGTAACTTTTCGTGGTTTTAGAGATGACGCAAATGTATTTTACGATGGTGTGCGCGGCGACCCGTACTCAGGCTTTGGTGTACCGCAGTTATTTAATGTTGAACGTGTTGAAGTATTAAAAGGCCCAGCCTCAGCTTTATATGGCGGTGGCGAACCTGGTGGAATGATTAATTACGTAACCAAAAAACCAAGCTACCTAGAAAAGCGCGAATTAAAGCTCACCTTAGGTAACTACAACACGCGTGGCGCATCACTCGATATGACCGGTGGTTTAAGCGATACGATGGCTTATAGATTGGGTGGTTTTTATGAGGAGCAAGACAGCTTTCGTAACAACGCCGATTCAGCTAATACGGAGCTAACAGGCGGATTGTTATTTGATTTAAGTGATTCAACAACGCTTACAACAAGTGTTGATTACATAAAACAAGACTTAGGTGGCAATCGCTTACGTGGAGTACCGGTAGATGATAGCGGCAACTTTCTGGTAGATCCTTCGTATAACGCGAACGAATCATTTGACTATCAAGATATGGAAGCTTTGGTGCTTCAAGCTGAGTTAAATCATAGTTTTTCTGATGATTTCTCTGTTAGCACTACTGTGCGATACCTTGATAATGAGCGCGACCAAGCGTATCACGAGTCGCAAAATTGGGTTGACGTAAATGGTGATGGCGTTGCTAATATAGATGATGAAACCATAAGACGAGAATACCGCAAACAGTTTCGAGCAAACGAAGAAATAAGCTTAACAACTGATTTTGTATATAACGTTAAGCAAGGTAATTTAGAGCATCAATTTTTATTTGGTGGCGATTACCATGTGGCAGAAACGCAGTACGATTACTTGCGTGCCCGATATGAGGCTGATGGTGTAGCAAACTTAAATATTTATACACTTAATTACGGTGAAACAGACCCTAGCACCTATAACTTAACCGATTTAGATCGTGATGGTGTAGATACCGATCGCTTTGGTGTATACGCTCAAGATGTTATAAGTATTGGCGAACAATGGACCGTAATTGCAGGCTTACGCTACGATTACTTTAAAGAATTAAATAAGGAAACAGGCTTTAGCTATTCTGATAACGGTGTTACACCTCGCGTTGCAGTAACGTACCAGCCAATAGAAAACACCTCTGTTTACATAAACTACTCTGAAAGCTTTAATCCTACATCGTCGGGCGATCAGGAAGATGTGGTAGGCGAGGGCAACTTAGACCCAGAAACAGGTAAGCAAACCGAGCTGGGTATGAAAAACCGATGGTTTGATGGCAAAATAATGAGTACATTTGCTGTTTATCAAATTAATAAAGAAAACGTGGTAATGAGCAACCCTGACGATACGGGCGCGGGTGATGGCATTGCCGCACTATTAAATATAGGTGAAGTAGAAAGCCGTGGATTTGAAACAACCTTAGTAGGCGATTTATCCGAGCACTGGACAATAACGGCTAACTACGCATACAACGATACGCAAGTAGTAGACGGCGTAACGGGTGATACGCTTTCAGATACATTTGGTGATGGCTCGCGCTTTGCTAATGCGCCGCGCCATCAGGCGGGTTTATGGTCACGCTTTGGGCTCGATTCGATTAATTCCTCTATTGCGTTTGGCGCTAATTATGTGAGTGAGCAAGTAAGCTCCGATGGTCAAAAAGTAAAACCGTTTACCGTATTTGATATGAGCTGGACGAGTCGCTTTGATGACGTATTACTAAGTGTAAATATTAACAACCTGTTTGATAAGGAATATGCTGTAAGTGGGTTTAGTGAGCGGAACGGTCACTTTCCTGGCAGCCCTCGCGAAATTATTGGGCAAATAACCTACAAGTTTTAATATTTATTAGCGCGAGAGTTACTCGCGCTTTGTTTTAAGTATCGCCTTGCACCTTTTTATCACTATTAAATTTAGCAGCTTCTTGAGTAGTGTTAATAGCCGTAATAGGGAAGGGGATTACAATACCTTCTTTTTTATAGCGTTTATGTAGCGCTTTTATAAAAGCAGATTTAACCCAAAAGCGATTAAAGTATTCTTTAGCTCTAAGCATTACCGTAAAGTTAATGCTTGATCTATCAAAGGTATGAAAAACCACAAAGGTATTGTAATCATCAACGCCCCATTCGTGTGAAATAAGTATTTCGCGAGCCACTTCAAGTGTTACTTGCTCAACAAACTCTAAATCTGAATCGTAATGCACGCTTATATCAACAGGCACGCTTAGCTCTTTTTCAGGGTAAAAGTAATTAATAATACGCGATTTAGATAATTGGCTATTAGGTATAATAATCATATTATTTGGTAGCATTTTAACCCATGTAGATCGCCAGCCTATATGATCAACAAAGCCTTGTTCCTTAGATTCAAGCTCAATAAAATCACCCACCCTTATAGGTTTATCTATTACTAGCTGCACGCCAGAAAAAAAGTTTTCGAGGGTAGGTTGCAAAGCAAGGGCAACAGCCAGTGACGTAATACCTAATGAGGCAATAATGGGCGTAATAGAAATACCTAACGTACCCATTAATACCAGCAAACCCACTGACGATAATGTAACGCGTATCACGCCTTTAATTATGCTTTTTGAATTAAAAACCACGGCAGATTGTTTACCATAGTAATTAATAGTGCCAATAATAAAACGGTCTAAAAACATAATAAGTGCAAGCAGCGCTAATACAATATTAATGCTATTAAAAGGGATCTGTTGAGAAATAGAGGTACTTATAATGAAGGTGTCGTGCTCTAAAATGGTGAGTAGCACAATAATTGTGCACAGTGTTAGCGGCTTAGATATTGACTCTATTAGTAAAGTATCGAATATAAATGTGGTTTTTGAAGTCCATTTTTTTAGCCAATACATTAAAAAAAAGCGAATTAAAAACAGTAGTATAGCTATAAGTAAGAGAGATGAAATCGCGCTTAACCAAGGTGTGCTGTTAGAAAATTCCAGCGCTTTATTTAGCATAACTTAAACCTGTTCAATATAGTTTTATATATATTGCAGCAAGTTATGTACCTTTGTTTGAAAAAAGTAGCTGCCGAGTTTTAGTCGGCAGCCAATATTATACTTTTTTGGCTAACCACATACCGCCTAAGACGGCTGCAAAAAATAACAAAAATTCCATTTTAAGAGACACCAATTGAACCAAGCCAGGGCCTGGGCAAATGCCACTTAAACCCCAGCCTAAACCAAAAAATACTGAGCCGATAATTAAGCGCGCATCAATATTTTTTAAATTACTTAAATTAAATGATCCTGAAATAAGTGGTTTCTCTTTTTTTGCAACCCATAACCATGTAAGCATCATTATTAGCATGGCAACAGCCATCACTATAATTAAGCTTCCATCCCATTGGTTTCCATAGGTAAGAAAGTTAATCACTTTAGCGGGGTTTGTCATCCCGCTAATAATAAGCCCTAAGCCAAATATAAAGCCTATAACAACCATCATAATTGCTTTCATTATTTATCCTACAAGGTTTGCTGTAATGAAGGCGACAAGCATAAATGTGCATGTTGCAACCCAAGAGCGAGCAGAAAAGCGCGACATGCCGCACACACCATGGCCACTTGTACACCCATTAGCTAACGTTGTACCAGCGCCAACTAAAAGCCCTGCAACAACAATAAGCCATGGCGGTAATTGCAATTCGCCTTCTAATAAAGAAGGCGCAAATACCCTTACAGCGACTCCTGCCAACAATAACCCTAAAATAAAGTATAACTGCCAACGAGAGTCTGAATTTGCTTTAGCGAATACAGACTTAACAATGCCTGATATGCCCGCAATTTTTCCGTATAAAACCAGTAATAACGTACACGCTATACCTATTAATGCACCGCCTATTGCAGCCGATACTGGGGTGAATTCTGTTATCATTTTTAAATTTCCCAAACAATAGAAACGCCTAAACCGGTTTGTTTCATTTCGATTGATAATTGTTGATTAGGCGCTAAGTAGTTAGCACCCGTTACTTTTTTTGCTGGCGAATAAAAAGCCATAGCGTTTAATTGTACCTTGTTGGTAAAAGAATGGCTAAAGCCAGTAGTAAAATGCCACTCTTGAACACCCGGCGCTAAAATATTTAATATAACTTGAGAAGAAGGAATCGGTTGCTCGGTGTAAGACACCCCAAAACGAATTTTTTGTTGCGATGTACGCTGCCATTGATAGCCAAGCTTATAA
>NZ_PJBR01000256.1:0-7453 GCF_002863625.1 Pseudoalteromonas sp. MelDa3
TAATAAAGTTATTTTAGCTCTTCAGCTACTTCAGCTACTTTTTGGCGTAACCAGATATGGCTCGCATCGCGATGTAACAGTGGGCTCCAAATCATATCAAGCTCAAAAGGAGGAATTGGAAACGGTGGCTCTAAAATTTTAAGCCCCGGATCATCTAAGTATATATTTGCGGCTTTTGAAGGAAGGGTCGCAATCAAATTTTTCTCTTTAGCTAAATGAATCGCTACATGGTAGTTACGCGTAAAAGTGGCAATGTTACGATGTTTACCAAAGTGGGCAAGTGCTTCGTCAACCCAACCAAGTTTTTGCACATCTTTAGGGTCCATGCCCACGCCTACACCAAAACCTGTTTTACTCACCCATATATGGCGCGCTTTTAAGTAGCTGTCGAGGCTAAAGTTTTCAATAATAGGGTTGTCGGCCTTAACTAAGCAGCAAAAACTGTCTTTCCAAATACGTTTATGATGAAAAGACTGAGGTAAGTTTTCAAAACGGTTGATTGCCATATCTACTTTACCGTTTTCTACGTCATGAAAGGTTACATCACTTGGTGTGAGTATATCTAAAGTAGTATCGGGGGCTTCTTCGTGTAGTTTACTTAAGAGCTTTGGCGCTAACGTACTTGCAGCGTAATCACTGGCCATTATTCTAAATACACGTTTACTCTGGCTTGCCTCAAATTCTCTATTAGGTGCTAGGGTTTCTTCAAGCGTCATTAATATGCCACGAATAACGGGTTGTAACTCTAAAGCGCGCTCTGTCGGGACCATACCATCGCTGGTACGAACTAAAATAGGGTCGTTAAATAAGTTACGAAGACGTTTAAGGCCATTACTCATTGCGGGCTGCGTAATACTCAATTGATTAGCAGCGCGTGTTACGTTGCATTCTCGAAGCAATGTATCGAGATAAACGAGTAAATTTAAATCTATTTTACTTATATTCATTGTGTGTCCTTTGCGTCTACCAGTGATGGATAAATCGCTGTGCTGTCGGGTAAGGGTAAATATGACTTACCTGCCCATTTTTTATATTTTGTTGCGCCTGCTTCCAAAAGCTAACATCTATAAGCTCTGGATGAGTGCTGAGAAAAAACTTTTTATACATAGGATTAGGCATTACAAATGTACATAACTGCTCTGGGAATACATCTTGTGGTGCAACAGAGTAACTTTGTTCATCCATTAAATAATCGTCGTAGCTCTTTGCTTTTGGTAATGCTCTAAAGTTCATATCTGTTAGGTATTGAACTTCATCGTAATCGTAAAAAATAATACGTTTGTGCTTACTTACACCAAAGTTTTTTAAGAGCATATCGCCAGGAAATATATTAACGGCAATCATTTCTTTTAGAGCTTGCCCGTATTCTTCAATCGCGTCTGCGGCACTTTCTTCATCAGCATTTTCTAAAAATAAATTGAGTGGTGTCATGCGCCGTTCAATATATAAATGCTTGATGATCAACCATTCGCCTTCAATTACCATTGATGAGCCAATTGTTTTATGTAATTGCGCAAGTAAATTACTATCAAAACGCGCCAAAGGAAATACGACGTTAGAATACTCTATGGTATCGGCCATTCTGCCAACGCGATCATGGTTTTTTACTAGTTGATAACGCTTTAATACGGTATCACGGCCGAAGGGCTTACTTTCACCAAATTTGTCTTTTATTACTTTAAAAACATAACCAAATGAGGGAAGGGTAAATACCATCATCACCATACCGGGAGTACCCGGTGCAATTGTAAACTCATCACTAGAGTGAGATAAGTGATTTAAAAACTCTCGATAAAACTCAGTTTTACCCTGCTTATGAAAACCCACTGCGTTATAGAGCTCAGCAAGTGTTTTGTTTGGCATAAGCTGATTCAAAAACCGGACAAGTGCTGAAGGTGCATGAGTCTCTACCATAAAGTAGGCACGGGCAAAGCCAAAAATGACACGCATTTGAGATGATTTAGTTAAAAGTGCATCTAAATATAATCCGTTATCTTCATCGTGTAACACGGCGATTATAAAAGGCTGAACCCCACTTTTTGAAACAACACGACCAACAATATAAGCTGCTTTATTACGATAAAAAGGTGTGTGTAAAATATCAAAGCGCATTTGCCAAGGTTGATGATGTGTATCGGGGGCTTGTTTATAAAATGCTTTAACAAGAAGGCGAATATCACGCTCTAAATTTACAAATGGGGCTTTAAAATCAAAATGATTAATAATGCGCTTTATTGTTGGCTTTAGGCCATCAACTACTGGAAAGTATGTCCTATATTCGGCCTCAACAGGTACTGAAGGAGCATCTTTCAAAGTTGCTTCTACAAATATAAAGTCATTATGAAAATAGCGCCTATGGTACAGCCGGCAAAATACAGAGTTATAAAAGGTTTCGGCGAGTTCTGCTTGAGGGTGGAAACATAAAAAATGCTGATATATCTTTTTAACTTCGAGCCATAGGCTTTCATCTAATTGCTCTGTTGGGGTTTCTTTTTTTAGCGCTTGTGTGGTTTCGTTAACACGATCATCATAATAGCTGATACGCAAACGGCTGATATCATTAATTGCTTGCCAATCTTTTTTTGCAAAGGCGAGAGGGGCTTTGGCCGTTGTTTTTTGAAATAGCTGATAGTGCCTTTTAAAACCCGTTAAAATTAATTCAGCAATATGGCGAGGCTGCATTTGCACTCCTTAATAGTCCCTAGAGCTTATACTCTATTGTGTTAAGGGTATGTTATTTTAAGTTTAAAACCAAGATAAATATTACTTGCTAATTAAGAGTGATTTATTTGTATTGAGCTATCTTTTTTTCGAGAATTTTAATTTGTTTAGTAATAATCAATACATCTTTTTTGTACTCTTTATTAATTATTTTTAATTTTTTAGTAATGTCTTTGGTAATACGCTTTTTATCATCAATGGCTAGAATATGATTTAACCGTTCTTGTTGTTTATATTCAGCACGCTGCTTGTTACGATCAAGTATTGTTAGTTTGTTGTTATTACTGCGAAGCTCTGCCTGTAAACCTGACAGGAGTCTTTCACGTTCAAGCTCATTTAGTTGTTTAGTGTAATCAACTTGAGGACCTGAATACTGATTACCCGTTGTGTTAACTTTATAAGTCGTTGCTTCGTCGTCACAGGGAAGTTGAGAAAAAACTGTGCCTTTTTCTGTTACGCATTTGTAGTAAGTGGTATCGCTAAAGCTAAAAAAACTGGCAAGTAAAAAGCTAGAGTGGAGGATGATATAACGAAGAATTTTAAACATGTATGCCGTCCTTGATTTTTATATTTTTTAGTAAAACAATATAAAACTATAACCTAGCTTGGTGGTATAGCAAGCTAGGTTAGGATAACGGCTATTGAGTGAAGGTTTTAAGCTTTTTAATACTCTGTACTAAAAATGGTATATCTAAACCTTGTTCAATAGAAAACCCCTCAGCGGCAGAGATGTTTTTAAAGTTACCATCTGAATCTATTAAGGTAATCCTATCTTTTTTATAGGCTATAACAACACCCTGAGAGTAGTTAACGCCCATATCATCTTTTTTCTTGTATAAATTAACGCCCAGCATTGTTTGCTTAGCAATGGCTTTACAATTTAAATATTGGCCAACACTTGTTGCAATTAAATCGCTAGGTTGAATAAGTCCATCTACTTTAGAAATACGTTTGTCGGAGCTATATAAAGTTGATGTTGTTACTACTTCTTGCTTGTTATTGGCAAGACTAAAAGCAAAAACCTGTGTTTTATCATCTCGTACAACGGCGTTATCGCTACTTTTAATAACTCTAATTGCGCTAGAACTATGTGCTTGATCATTTATAAAACTAAGTTCTTCCACGCCGGTTACTTCAATGCTGCGGCGCTGACTTTGCCATGCGGGAAGAGTTTGATCTCTTAAAATTGCTGCTTTATAAAAAGCTGGCAAACCATACACTAAGCTAAATAGCATATCGTCGTGATTAGTTGGCTGTAAAAACTGCTCTGTTTTGTGTAAGTTTTTATTATCGGCAACAAATTTAGCGAGTTGTTGCTGGGTTTCAAATACAAAAATATCTACATTGGCTTGTGTGTAATCTTCACACTTATCAAGCGGGCTCGGCATTTGATAACTAATATTTTGGTTATTAATTTTTACGTTATGTGCTTGCTTATAGCTTTCTATATCAAGCAGGTCATTTTTAGCCAATAAACTTTTAGCGGTAGTAGGGTATGAAAGTGGTAGTACATTATCTTGCTTCGTTACGTCAAAGTTTAAATTTGCGTCAGCCCAAATATGAATACTGTGACTAAGTGAAAAACACACTATTAAAAATGAAATTGCGTAACGTGCAAATTTATATTGTTTTAAGCGCTCAAGGTGTTGCCATGTGTAATTACTCACAAGTAGCTGAAAGCCTAAAATAAGTAATACAATCCCACTGGCTAAAATGGTTGTTAAAGCAGGTGAACTGGTTAAACGATGCCACAGTAGAGAAATAATCTCAGGTAAGGCAGATATACTTAGATGATAACCCAAATTAACATACACATAAGCATCAAGGGTAAGCAGTGAAGCGCCTAGTGTGGCTATAACAGCCGCCATGCCTCGTATATGTCGTGGGTAGGGGAATATTAAACTAAGCGGAAATACCGTCAGCACAAACGCTAAAAAGGCGATAAAACTAGTGTGGCTTAACCACGTTACTAGCATATAAGTAATGCCCATAAAGCTTGTTGGTGGCGAGTCGGCAAATAAGTAGCTTAAGCTAATAAATAGCGCCAAGCCAATATTGGCAAAAGTAAACCAATGGCCCCAGCTTAATAGCTGACTCGCTTTTGATGAAAACTGATTGTGCTGCGATAAATTCATAGAGTTTATTTAACCGACTGTGATAGAGCTTTTGCAAAGTTCTCAGTTACGGCTTGTCTTTTCCCTGTTGGTACATGCTCTTTTAAGATATGCGTGATAGAATTTCCTAAACACATAAGGCTTAAATCTACCGGCGCATTGTGTTTAGTTAGCACATCAATAAGCTGATCGACGATTTGTTCTACTTCTTCATTAGAGTATTTTGATAAGATTGGCATCAGTTGGTTCAATAAAATAGTTATATTCTCGTATTTTAACACTAGAGGCGTGAAAAACAAAGATGACAACAGACGTTAAAAAATTAGTCGTTCATTATGTAGACAAAAAAGACGACGATACGCAAATTCACCTTCGAAATGATGAGATGGTAATTAACGATAAAGTAGCCGTTTTTATCGAACAATTACATCATGCATATAATGGTAAGCCAGGTAAAGGTTACTGTGCTTTCAGTGGTGATAAAAACAGCGTTGTAGCATCTGCAATGCAAAGCTACCGTAACGATGAGCTAGGCTTTTGGCATATGACCGAGCAAGCCTCAACGGTTTTAAAAGAAGAGCTTGATAAGTATGCATTTAGTGAAACAGGCTATTTAGTATTTTGTCATTATCAGTATGTTGCTACCGATTACATGTTAATTGCGATGATTAACATTAAAGAGCATTATTCTATGACGTCTGAGCTTGATTTAGCGGCTTCTCGCCATTTAGACATATCTCGCATGCAACTCGCTGCTCGTATCGATTTAACAGCGTGGGATACGCAAGCAGAAGATAATCGTTATATTTCGTTTATCAAAGGACGTGCGGGTCGTAAAGTTGCTGACTTTTTCTTAGACTTTTTAGGCTGTGAAGAGGGTATTGATTCAAAACAGCAAAGCCAAGTAATGCTTAGCGCAGTAGAGGATTATTTATCAGAGCAACAGTTTGATAAATCAGAAAAAGACGATTTACGTAAACAAGTATTTGATTACTGTAATGATTGCGTAACCACAGGCGAAGATGCAAGTGTGAGCGATCTATCTGCAACACTTACAAAAGGCGATGACAGCCCGTTTGATAGTTTTTGCAAAGAGCAAAGCTATGACTTGGAAGAAACTTTCCCCGTTGATAAGAAAACCGTAACCAGTATGGTTAAGTTTTCAGGCCTTGGTGGGGGTGTAAGTGTAAGTTTTGAACGTAAACACTTAGGTGAGCGCGTAACGTACAACGAAGCAACCGATACACTAGTGATTAAAGGCATTCCGCCAAACTTAAAAGATCAGTTGCAACGTTTTATGGAAAATGAAAAAGAGTAGTGTTTAAGTACCTAAATTAAAAGAAAAAGCCGTGTTATAACGCGGCTTTATTAATTAGATAACGATAATAACTATTTGTTCGTCTTACAAGTGATTTTCAAACCAATAATTGAACTTTTCGGGTTAAAGTCAGATCGAGCATGACAGGCGAAATTACGATGAGTCCATCTCCAATTACCTCTTCCATAGCGAAGAGTGTTCTCAGTCTGGTCTTCTAATCCCATCTCTATCATTCGTTTATTGATATCAGAAAAAGTAGCATTGAAAAAGCCATTGTTATCAGTTCTAGAAGAAAAATCTTTTGTGTATATTTTCCCTTGGTAAATAATTTCACCCAAACCATTAATAAATCTTGCTGTCACACTATGAATAGGAACAGTTGAGTATTGATAACGACTCGGTGCTAAAAAGGAATGTTCAAAGTTGAAGCTTTTTTTAGGAGTTATATATTGCTGTTCAATTAAGTCTAAATTTAATAACACTATTTGGTTCCAACCCACATAGTTTAGGGCTTCTTTAATAGAATTAACCTCTTTTGGAGTCTTGTTAATTATTGGACTTTGCGAAGTGCTGTTGTTCTGTTGAGGATTGCCTGATTCATCACCTTGCTCACAAGGGATATCGGTAAACGATACTTTGCCCAGTTCGTCTTCACACTTGTATACTTTTGCTTGTAAAACGAAACTTGAAAATAAAAGTATCGTGAACATAATTTTGATCATATCAATCCTTGGTTATTATAGTGAATTTATTTTTTTTTGAATGAGTTCCATATAGCGTAAATGGACTTGGATCTCACATTTATTTTCAGCTATCTGGTCCAGCGAGTTATCAATGGCATATTTAATTGATTCATTTTTTTTATAGTACTCTTGTTGTTTTTCAAGGTGAGTTTGTAACCTCTGGTTTTCTTTTTTTAATTTTTCTTTAGTATTTTCGTGCATTCTTAACCCTACTAGGGCTTTTCTTTTTGGAGTGTCAGAATCATGGTATTTTGAACGAGTAATGCCTTGAAATATATTCCCTTTATATGCAATAAGCTTATTACAGCTGAGCCTAGCTCCTGTTCCTTTAATTATTACTTCAGAGCCCGGAATATGTTCTTCAGGCTCATCTTCAAAGCCATGAATACGGTTATTAGTTTTAACTACAACTTTTTGTACAGTAGGTGTAGATTCAATTCCTTCAACTACTTCAACTACTTCTGCTCTTTGATCTGTTGGGACATCTGAGAAATGACGTACACCATTTTTATCGACCCAACTGTAAACTTGTTGTGAACTGGCTGTCGCTGAAAATA
>NZ_PJBR01000257.1:0-7345 GCF_002863625.1 Pseudoalteromonas sp. MelDa3
CAATAAGGGGCTAAAAATTGTTTGCTAAAATGTGTAGCGAAGCGAAACCGAGCAAACTGTTTTTAGTCCCGCTTAATTGGCTTGTTATGTACCGCATTGTAATTTAACAACTTTACCAGATTTTATGGTTGCTTGAATTGTGTTTTCTCCGCCACCACCTGTAAATATAAAATTATTATCTGAGCTAGATTCAGGCATACCTAAATGAAAATACAATTCGTTTTGAGATATACCTAACTTTAACTCTTCGCAAATTGAGTTATTTCTATAGCTTGGTTTGCAAGAACTAGTTTCAGCGCAATTTTGATAAATACAAAAGTTACCATTTGATGCCCATTTCCCTCCATTGTCTAAACACGAATCTTGGAGAAGAAAAGTCTTCGCTGGCTGCCAAACTAGCGCAGTCAAAGCTATAAAGATTATCACCAATGCTAATTTAAGTTTCATAGGTACATAACGCCCTAATAATGGGCAAAAAATTGTTGGCTAAAATGTTGAGGAACGAAAACAGCCAACTGTTTTTTGTCCTTATTAATTAGCTTGTTAGCAAGCTATTTAACTACAAGTTTGACAGATTTACCCACATTAAGTCTATGTGATACCAGAAATATATCTAATGTTAAATTTAACGGCATTATCTTCGTGTTTTGAGGCTCTAACCAAGGGAATACCAATTTCATAACACCACTTTCTATACGACCAGTCATAGGCGTATCTGGAAATATTAGATCCGGCTGCTTTCCGTCGATGAGCCTAACGTAAACACCAAAATCAGAAATTTTATATGAACTAGTTTCTGGCAGAGATACGCTTAACTCTATAATTCCGAAATCAGAACAAGAAGAACTTCGTTTGCCTGAACCTCGAGATACATTACTTAACTCAACAACGGGCTGTGGTACTAATTCCCAAAAGAATCCATTTTCTGGTTGGTCAAGGGTTACAGCATTCCAACTGTCAGGAGTTGGAGAAAACATTCTCCAACCGGCTATTGAGCAGGCAGAACTACTAAATGAAACTAGATTACAAAGTAGTAAAAATAATATCGAATATTTCACCGTGCTTTCCTTGCTTGCTAACGCCTTACTAAGCGGCGATAAATTGTTGGCTAAAATTGCGAGGAACGAAGCTAGCCAACTGTTTAGCGTCCGTTTGAGTAACTTGTTAGCTGTACTTTTCACCTGACCAAAAATACTGCTCAACTTCACTTGGCTCACAAGGTGAATCTTGTTCATTAAGAGCAAGATCAATGTTGTAGAATCCACCGCTGGTTTGATGGCTACCCCAGAGAATAAGTTTATTGGAAAATAAATCTCGTAAGAAATCAATAATTTCAGACGAAACCTGTTTGTCTCTTTCATCCTTACTTATAGTTTGGTCGTAACATGCGGCATGCCAATGAGTAAAATTACCGACCATTACGATAATTTCCTCTAACTCATCTTCGATCTCAATATTCCCAACACGATCATTTGGTCCTTTGATGATTAAAGTATCATTGCTTTCATTCATCGAGTATTGAAGGGAAGGAAATTCGTTTTGAATATTCTCCTCAACTATCCGTAACAACATATCCGTCCCTGTACAGCTAACAATTTTATAGTGCGCTCATCGCGCATATATCTGCCAATGTCACGCTCATGTATTCAATAAATCATTTTTACCAAATAACTTAACACATTGCTATATATAATTTTTTACTAGCACACAAACTCTCAATAAAAGACAAAATGCGCTCGTCGCTCATTTTCTTGAATATGGGAGCAGTACAACTATACTGTATATAAATACAGTTATATTATTGGTGGTAATATGAAAACACGCTCTCCATTTTTAAATTATATAGCCGATTATATGTTGGTACGTCAGTATTCATTACGCACCGTAGATACGTACCTAAGATGGATTGCATCTTATATCCATTTTCATAATAAACGCCATCCCGCCTCAATGGGAGACAATGAAGTCGAGTGCTACTTAGAACATTTAGTGTTAAAGCAAAACGTTGCACCACGTACGCAGCCACTGCACTCAATTCATTGTCATTTTTATACAAACATATAATAAAAAACGAACTTTCATTAAATTTAAATTTTGCCCGTAGTAAAAAACAAGCAAAGCTCCCTGTCGTGATGACCCCAGAGGAAGTTAAAATGTTGATGGCTCATTTAAATAAGCGCTATTATTTAATTGCAGCCCTTATGTATGGAAGTGGTTTAAGAGTAATGGAAGCGGTGCAATTAAGGGTGAAAGATATTGATTTTGATTATAAATGTATTCAAGTATGGAATGGCAAAGGAAATAAACATCGTATTGTAACGCTCGCTACAGAGCTGATCCCTATGCTGAGAACTCAAATTTTAAACGTTGATGACTACCTAAAGCTTGATTTAAATAACACTAAATATGCCGGCGCGTGGATGCCATATGCCTTAACAAAAAAATATCCTTCAGCCGCAAAAACACTAGCATGGCAGTATTTATTTCCTTCTCATATGTTAAGTTCAGATCCTCAAAGTGGTGAAATAAGGCGACATCATTTTCATCACTCTTGTATTAGAAAAGAGGTTAAAAAAGCCGTCCAAAAATCAGGGTTAACAAAAATAATAACACCTCATACATTAAGGCACTCTTTTGCTACTCATCTACTGCAAAATGGCGCCGATATAAGAACTGTTCAAGCTCAGCTTGGCCATTCTGATGTTAAAACCACACAAATTTATACTCATGTATTGCAGCAAGGTGCAAACGGGGTTATCAGCCCTTTTTCAAGATTATAATCTCCCCGATTTAAAACAAAAAAGCACAGCCCACAAGCGCCATGCTTTTTGAATCAACCTTAATCTAGCTTACTTTACAAACGAATGCCGCCGTCTATTTCAACCACGCGACCGGTAAAAAAGTCGTTTTCAATTATGTATTGTGCAGTATGCGCAATTTCGTCGCTTTCGCCTAAACGCCCTACTGGCGTTACTGCAAGCATACGTTGTTTGGCTTCAGGCTTCATGGCGTCGGTCATGGCGGTGCTTATTACACCTGGTGCAATAGCGCCTACACGTATACCAAAACGACCAAGTTCTTTAGCCCATGTGGAGGTAAGTGCCACTACGCCTGCTTTTGATGCCGCGTAGTTTGTTTGGCCTATGTTACCTGCGCGCGCTACGCTCGACATATTAACTATAACGCCGCCTTTACCAGACTCAATCATGTGGCTTGCAGCTTCCCGCCCTGCTAAAAACACACCGGTTAGGTTTACATCAATCACTGATTGAAACTGCTCAAGAGACATTTTTTTAACGACTTTGCCGTCTTTTGCCTTTATAAACATGCCGTCGCGTAAAATACCGGCGTTGTTTATAAGCACACCAATGTGGCCAAAATCGCTGTTAATGGTATTAAATACGTTTTCTACTTCGCTCTCATTTGTTACGTTTGCGGCATAACCTTTAATAGTACTAGCTACACCTTCAAGCTGCATTAATTGCATAAGTTGCTCGCATGCTGTGTTTAATAAGTCTTGCGCCATATCTATTAAAGCAATGTTAGCACCCATAAGTGCAAACTTTTGCGCCATTGCAAAGCCTAAACCTTGTGCTCCACCGGTTATTACTACCGTGTTATTTTTAATTTCCACGCGTTACTCCTACTTAGAAAACAGTTTAAAAATGGCACTAAAGTCATCACTACCCGCACCTTGGTGCTGCAGCATAGTGTATAAATTTTTAGCCATTGAACCCATAGGGGTTGATGAATTACTTTGCTGCGCGGCTTCCATGGCAAGGCCTAAATCTTTAGCCATTAAATCGACCATAAAGCCTGGTTTATAATCGTTGCTTGCAGGGGCTGTATCCATTACACCTGGGCAAGGGTTGTAAAGTTCAAGCGTCCAGTTTCGCCCAGAACTTGCGGTCATTATGTCGCTAAGTACTTTAGGATCGAGGCCGTTGTTAATACCCATTTGCAGTGCTTCGCTGGTGCCTGCCATTAAAATACTGAGTAGCATGTTATTACATATTTTTGCTACTTGTCCTGCGCCAATATCGCCTGCATGAAATATGTTTTTACCCATATCACTAAGCACTGTATTTGCTTTATCAAACGCGGCTTTTTCGCCGCCAACAATAAAAGTAAGTGTGCCTGCTGTTGCACCTGCAACGCCGCCCGATACCGGTGCATCTACAAAGCTAATGCCCTGCTCGCCAAGTGTACTGCCTACAATACGTGCTGATTCTGCATCTATTGTTGAGCAATCAATTACTAATGTATTGTTGCTCAGCACGTTAATTAAACCGCTGTCGTCATTATTACCTAAGTAAAGCGACTTAACATGTTTGCCCGCTGGTAACATACTAATAAGTACGTCAGCATTGGTTGCGCACTGCTTTGCATCAACTGCTGCTTTTGCGCCTTTACTTGCAAGCTCATTTACGACCGACTGGTTTAAATCAAACACGCTAACAGTATGGCCTGCTTTAATTAAGTTAGCCGCCATTGGGCCGCCCATATTACCTAAGCCGATAAAACCAATATTTAGTTTAGTCATCGTCTTTCCTTTATTTGTGTGATGGCGTGTCTAAGCCATTGAGAGGGTGGTTTTCGCCAAAGCGGTTAGCAAAAAAGCTATCTATTATTGTTTGTGGTACATCACTAAGTGTTTTGTATTGCCAATTCGGTGCGCCGTCTTTATCTATTAGTAGTGCCCTTACACCTTCTTGAAACTCACCTACTTCGCCAGCGCGAACCGACATACCTAGCTCCATTTTAAAACACGCTAATAAGCTTTTTCCTTTACTTGTTTTTAATTGCTCACTAACGAGTGCGCAACTTAGTGGGCATCCGTGTTTTAGTGACTTTTGGGCCCGTTGTAGCCATTTATCGTCAGTAGCTAGCCCTAAAATATAATCAACTTGTTCTTGCAAGGTTTTAAACTCACCCAATTTTTGAATCGTTTTTAAATTAGCTTTTATATTGCCTTTAGGCATAGGCGCCGACTGGTTGTCTAAACCGGTGAGTAAATCGGTTAATCGCTCATGATTTAAGCTCGCAGTTTTGCCCCACTTTGCAGTTAAAATTTGCGCAAGCATGGCATCATATTTATTACTATCGATAAAGTGATCGGCAAGCAATACAAAACGCGCGTCGTCGCAGTTAATTGATGCTGACGTTAGCCCTAAAAATAACCCGACGTTTTGTGGCATTTTATGTAAAAAGTAACTCCCGCCTACATCTGGGTATAAACCTATGGTTTGCTCTGGCATGGCAATGCGAGATGTTTCGGTTACAACGCGGTGGCTAGCACCGGCCATTAGCCCTAAACCGCCGCCCATCACTATGCCGTTACCCCAAACAAGGATTGGTTTATCAAAGGTATGAATAAGATAATCAAGCTTGTACTCGAGCGTAAAAAACTCCTCAACTAGGCTTGTTGGTTTACCTTGCGCCATCGCACGATGAAGGCTCACAACATCGCCACCGGCACAAAATGCTTTATCGCCTGCGCCTTTTAACAACACCATTGCAATAGCATCATCGTCTTGCCAAGCTCGCAATTGCGGTTCAAGTAATTTGATCATCTCAAAATTAAGCGCATTTAATGCTTTTGGTGCGTTAAGTGTAATAAGCCCTATTAAACTGCCATTTTCTGCGGTTGCAGTTTCAAATACTACGGGCTCATCAGCGCTATTTAATAATGTTAAAGCACTCATTAGCCGTTTACCCAGTTAGCGCGGCGTTTTTCTAAAAAGGCATTTACACCTTCTTGTTGATCTTCGGTATCAAATAAACCAACAAATAACTCGCGCTCAAGAGGCAATACACTTGCCATTGGTTGATGGCGCCCTTTTTGAATCAATGTTTTACATGCTGCAACTGAGGTAGGGCTTTGATCGGCCACTTGGTTGGCAAGTTTTAATGCCGCCGCAAAGCTTTCACCTTGTGGTACTACTTCTTCCACTAATCCAATTTGCAGGGCTTTATCAGCTTTTAAGCGCTCGCCGCATAAAATCATGCGTTTTGCCCAGCCTTCGCCAACTAGCCATGCTAAATTTTGTGTGCCACCCGCACACGGTAATAACCCAACTTTAGCTTCAGGGAGCGCCATTTGTGCTTGCTCTTCCGCAATACGTATATCGCACGCAAGAGCGACTTCTAGCCCGCCGCCCATTGCATAGCCGTTTATGGCTGCAACCGACACGCCTCTAAAATTACTAAGCGCTTCAAATGCTTCACCAAATACACGCGACATATCGGCGGCTACGCCTTTATCGCCACCAGCAAATACGTTTAGGTCGGCACCCGCGCTAAAAAACTTCTCGCCTTCACCAGTCAGTACTAATGCATAAATATTTTTATTATTATTAAGCGCGTTAACGGTATTTTTTAAATCAACTAGGGTGTCTTTTGTCCAGGTATTTGCTGGCGGGTTAGACATAGTTAAAATAGCAACATGACCTTCGGTTGTTAGTTCAATACTCGGATTAGATTTAGATTCTGACATACATTGCTCCTTATAAAACGTCGCTTGCAGACTCAGCTAAAATACGGCGCGCTATAATCACACGCATAATTTCGTTAGTGCCTTCTAAAATTTGATGAACGCGTACATCACGTACATGGCGCTCAAGCGGGTATTCTTTTATATAACCGTAACCACCATGAATTTGCAGTGCGTCGTTACATACGGTAAAGCCAACATCAGTAGCAAAGCGTTTAGCCATGGCGCAGTAAGTGGTTTTTTCAACGTCGTTATTATCAAGTTTAAATGCAGCAAGCCTAACCATTTGGCGCGCAGCTACAAGCTCGGTGTTCATATCGGCAATTTTAAATTGCAATGCTTGAAACGCAGCGAGTGGTTTACCAAATTGTGTACGTTCTTTTAAATATTCACGGGCGGTATTAAGCGCCGCTTGCGCTGTACCAATTGAACATGTGGCAATGTTAATTCGACCGCCATCAAGGCCTTGCATCGCAAATTTAAAGCCTTCGCCCTCTGCGCCTAATAAGTTATGTGCAGGAATGCGTACATCTTCAAAGCTAATTAGGCGTGTAGGTTGTGCGTTCCAACCCATTTTTTCTTCTGCTTTGCCGTATTCAACGCCTTTTGCGTCGGCAGGCACTACAAATGCCGAAATACCCGCAGCGCCTTCGCCGCCTGTACGTGCCATTACAACTAATACTTCGGTTTCGCCCGCGCCCGATATAAACATTTTTGAGCCGTTAATAACGTACTCATCGCCCTCAAGCACGGCTTTTGTTTTAAGTGATGCGGCGTCTGAACCCGACCCTGGCTCTGTTAAACAATAAGAGGCAAGTAACTCGCCCATGACTAATTGCTCTACGTATTTGT